>JBOHIT010000742.1:0-9335 GCA_050726155.1 Bradyrhizobium sp. | reverse complement strand
CTCTCGAACCATTCGCCGGCGCGGCGCACCGACAATTCGGAGATCTCGCCAATGTGCTTGCCGCCGATCTTGACGCACAGCGATTCCGGTTTCAGCCGGTGGCCGTGGCAGCCCTCGCAGGGAATGTCCGAAAAATACTTTGCCAGTTCCTCGCGCGCCCATTCGCTTTCGGTTTCGCGAAACCGGCGGTTGAGGTTGGTGATGACGCCCTCGAACGGCTTCTTGGTGTCGTAGGAGCGCACCCCGTCCTCGTAGGAGAACTTGATCTCGTCCTCGCCGGAGCCGTGCAGAATCGCGCCTTGCGTTTTCTTCGGCAGGTCCTTCCACTTGGTGTCGAGCGTGAACTTGTAGAACTTGCCGAGCGCGGTCAGGGTCTGGATGTAATAGGGCGAGGACGATTTGGCCCACGGCGCGATCGCGCCCTTGCGCAAGGTCATCTCCTTGTCGGGGATGACGAGGTCCTCGTCGATATGCTGCTCGACGCCGAGGCCGCCGCAGGCCGGGCAGGCGCCGTAGGGGTTGTTGAACGAGAACAGCCGGGGCTCGATCTCCGGAATGGTGAAACCGGACACCGGGCAGGCGAACTTTTCCGAGAACAGGATTCGTTCGGGGCCGCTCTTGTCGTGGATTTTTGCGGTCTTCTTGTCGGACTTTTTCTCGTCCACCGCACCGGAGGGCGCATCGGCGTATTCGATCACCGCCAACCCTTCGGCGAGTTTCAGCGCGGTCTCAAAGCTTTCGGCAAGGCGCTGGCCGATGTCGGGGCGCACCACGATGCGGTCGACCACGACGTCGATGTCGTGCGGGAATTTCTTGTCGAGCGTTGGGGCCTCGGCGAGTTCGTAGAACGCGCCGTCGATCTTGACGCGCTGAAAGCCCTTCTTGAGGTACTCGGCGAGTTCCTTCTTGTACTCGCCCTTGCGGCCGCGCGCGACCGGCGCCAGCAGGTAGAGCCTGGTGCCCTCGGGCAGATCAAGCACGCGGTCGACCATCTGCGACACCAGCTGGCTTTCGATCGGCAAGCCTGTCGCGGGCGAGTAGGGCACCCCGACGCGCGCCCATAGCAGGCGCATGTAGTCGTAGATCTCGGTGACGGTGCCCACCGTGGAGCGCGGGTTCTTCGAGGTGGTCTTTTGCTCGATCGAGATCGCCGGCGACAGGCCGTCGATCTGGTCGACGTCGGGCTTCTGCATCATCTCGAGGAACTGGCGCGCATAGGCGGACAGCGACTCGACGTAGCGGCGCTGGCCCTCCGCATAGATGGTGTCGAAGGCGCGCGACGATTTGCCGGAGCCGGACAAACCGGTGAACACCGCGAGCTTGTCGCGGGGAATCTCGACATCGATGTTTTTCAGATTGTGCTCGCGCGCGCCGCGGATCGTGATCGCGCGCGTTCCCGAGCCGGCGTTGTTTTGGCGCTTCGCCCTGAGCACTTCATCCATATCGGCATATCCAGGCGCGCAGACGCGCGCCACGTTGGGCGCGCATCGCCGGTGCAAACCGGGGCCGGGCGCCGATGGCAGAAAGCTGGAACGTAGGAAGAACGGGGCGAGATTTCCAGTGCTGCGTGCGCGCCATCAACGGTTTGTTTTGCCGGAGATTTCAGTGGCAGCAGATGGCAGCGGAACCGCCGACGGATTGGCGCAAATAAAAAGCCACCTCACAAAAAAGGCCGGCGAGGCCGGCCTTTCGTTGTTCCGTTTCGGGCTTCAGCGAAGCTCGGTACCGATATCAGTACTTCGCAATGACCGGGCCACCCCAGCGATAATTGACGCGGACGGTGACGAGATCGACGTCCTGGCGGATGTTGTCGACGCGCGAGGCTACGCCCACCGGAAGGAAGCCGCCCGCGGCTGTCATCGTGACGTTGCGGTTGCCCATGAACAGATGATCGTACTCGATCGCTGCCGACCAATTCGGCGAGAAGCCGTATTCCAGGCCGACGCCGACAACGCCACCCCAGCGGGTTTCGCTGCCGCGGTCGAAGGTCGTGCCCGCGGCGACCACGGGACCGCCGGGAATTGCGAAGGCTGCGGAAGTGGAGCCGTGATACTTGTCGCTGGTGACTGCCGCGCCGCCCTTCACGTAGAACAGTGCATTGTTGACGGCATAACCGACTTGACCGGTGAGCAGGCCGAAAGCCTCGATCTTGGAGTGGTTGACGAACGGGGCGCCAAAAAACAAGCTGGTATTGGATCCCTTCAGATCGGCCCAGTCGCCTTGTCCTTCAACGCCGAATACCCAAGTGCCGGTCTGCCAGCGATAACCGATCTGGCCACCCGCGACACCGCCGGTCGCGTCATGGCAACCTTCAGGCGCGCTCGGGACGACAGGCAGGCCGCCATTGTTGATGATGTCCCAGCACTTGCGGCTCGAACCCCAGCCACCGTTGGCGCCGATGTAGAAGCCGCTCCAATCATACACAGCAGCGATCATCGCGGGCGCCTTGGTGTAAGGACGCGCGGCGAGATCAGCAGCAGCGGCGGGAGCCGCGAAGGCAATCAGGGCAACTGCGCCCAGCAGAAATTTCTTCATCTGAAAAATCCCCAGTCCTTGATCGCTTCCCGTTGGTCCCGAAGCGTTTTCGTCCAGAGCGCGAGCGCCGCACCGTCACGTCGATGAATACGCCGATTCAACCGAAAATGCCGTCTCCGAAATGCAACACTCGCGGGCCAAGTGCGAGCTCTTCAAGTCAATGATTTGTCTGGAATTTTTGTGATGCGGCCCGACCGGGTCGGGCTACCGTTCGGAGGCGCTGTGCGGTCAAATACCGGAATACCGCTCGGGTGTGGGATGACCTGAGGTTGCGCAGAACAAAACTGGAACAATCGCGCTGGTGATGCTATATGTGGATAACCGCTGGATTGCCGAGGGATCGCTAAGTCGAGGCGGCCAAGGGGCGTATAGGGTCGCCCTGGATATCCCGAGGTGGACGAGCGGCCGAGACTGGAAGCTGTGCGCAGCACCCGGTTGCGACTTTTGGCACTGATGAACTTGCCAGTGATTTTGAGTGGAGAGCGGAGATGGCGGGAAGCGTGAACAAGGTGATCCTGGTCGGAAACCTCGGCAAGGATCCGGAAATCCGGCGGACACAGGACGGGCGGCCGATCGCCAATCTGAGCATCGCCACGTCAGAGACCTGGCGCGACAAGGGCACCGGCGAGCGCAAGGAAAAGACCGAGTGGCATCGGGTGGTGATCTTCTCCGAACCGCTCTGCAAAATCGTCGAGCAGTATCTGAAGAAGGGCGCCAAGGTTTACATTGAGGGCGCGCTGCAGACCCGCAAATGGACCGACCAGAGCGGCGTCGAGAAATACTCGACCGAAGTGGTGCTGCAGGGGTTTAACTCGACCCTGACCATGCTCGATGGCCGCTCCGGCGGCGGGGGCGGCAATTTCGGGTCCGACGATTCCAGCGGCGACTTCGGGGGCGGACAGGCCACTTCCGCGCCGCGCCGCGCGGTTGCCGCCGGCGGCGGGCGCAGCAACGACATGGACGACGATATCCCGTTCTGAGCGCTTCCGTCTGGCCTGACGACGCTTGCGGGTCGCCGAAAAACGGCGGTCCGGCAAGGTTGGTCGGCTCGTGTATAATCTTGGAAATCCTCACTAATATCCTGACGTTGTGGGTGCGATGCGGAGCGGCTCCAGGCTTTGATTTGGCTCTATGTTAATGATATTAACATTAGGAGATTGGTCTAACGCTTTGTCGTTCTGCGCACAGGTCCACGAACCGGTGGCCCAGCGGGATCGAGCGTTGATGGAAGCCTTGCCCGTAGTAGCTTGATGTCGTCGCCCTGGGAGCGCCTGCCATGAGCCTTGCGCCGCTGCTGGATGCCGCTCCCGCGATCCCGCTGCACGCCTTTGCCGCGATGGCCGCGTTCGCGCTCGGCATCGTCCAGTTCGCCGCCCCCAAGGGCACGCTGCCGCACCGGACGCTGGGCTGGATCTGGGTGGCCCTGATGGCGGTCGTCGCGGTCTCGTCGTTCTGGATCCATCAGATCCGGCTGTTCGGCCCCTGGAGCCCGATCCATCTGCTGTCGGTCTTCACGCCGGTCATGCTGGTGCTCGGCGTGTTCTACGCGCGCCGCCACAATATCCGCGGCCACAGGATCACGATGATCTCGATCTTTG
This sequence comes from Bradyrhizobium sp., assembly GCA_050726155.1. Classification (GTDB taxonomy): domain Bacteria; phylum Pseudomonadota; class Alphaproteobacteria; order Rhizobiales; family Xanthobacteraceae; genus Bradyrhizobium. The sequence goes on along the minus strand of JBOHIT010000742.1, from coordinate 5,202 downwards.
CCGGCGCGCTGGTGGTCGCAGGCGTATTTACCTTCGTGCCCGGACGGATCATGCACGCGGTGGTTTTCGGCCAATAAGCGGGCCTGGAAACGGCTCTTTTGGCAGCGCAGTTTTGGGCCCCGGAAATGGCCGGCGCGATGGCTTGCCGGGAGATCGTCATGGGCCCGGTAAGTCCATGAAAAAACGAAGGGAAAAACAGCTGGCCGGGACCGTCTTGGGGTGGTTAAAAGCACCCCGATACGCTATATGATTCCCAGTTAAGAACTGACCGGATTCCCCCTTTGTCTGACAACGATGATAACAAGCCCGGCGAGCCGCCGGTGCCCTCCGATATTCGTCCCGTTTCCATTCTCGACGAGATGAAGCGCAGCTACCTCGACTACGCCATGAGCGTGATCGTGGCGCGGGCGCTGCCGGATGCGCGCGACGGGCTGAAGCCCGTGCATCGCCGCATTCTCTACTCGATGTACGAGCAGGGGCACACGCCGGACAAGAAATACGTCAAGTCCGCGCGCGTCGTCGGCGACGTCATCGGTAAATATCATCCGCATGGCGACCAGTCGATTTATGACGCCATGGTCCGGATGGCGCAGGATTTCTCCATGCGCGTGCCGCTGATCGACGGCCAGGGCAATTTCGGCTCGGTCGACGGCGATCCTCCGGCCGCCTACCGGTATACCGAAGCGCGCCTGACGAAATCGGCGATGGAAGTCCTCGGCGATATCGACAAGGACACCGTCGATTTCCAGGGCAACTACGACAATTCGGAGAAGGAACCGTCGGTTTTGCCGGCCAAGTTCCCGAACCTTTTGGTCAACGGCGCCGGCGGCATCGCGGTCGGCATGGCGACCAACATCCCCCCGCACAATCTCGGCGAAGTCATCGACGCCTGCACGGCGCTGATCGACGATCCCGCGCTTAGCATCGACGATCTCATCAACATCATCCCCGGACCTGACTTCCCCACCGGAGGCATCATCCTCGGCCGCCAGGGCATTCGCTCAGCCTATCACCTCGGCCGCGGCTCCATCGTGATGCGCGGCAAGTTCACGGTCGACATCCGCCGCAAGGACCGGGAAACCATCATCATCACCGAAATTCCGTTTCAGGTGAACAAGGCGACCATGGTCGAGCGCATCGGCGAGTTGATGCGCGAGAAGAAGATCGAGGGCATCTCGGAAATTCGCGACGAATCTTCCCGCGAGGGTTTGCGCGTCGTGATCGAGCTGAAACGCGACGCTATGGCAGATATCGTCGTCAACCAGCTCTATCGTTTCACGCCGCTGCAGTCGAACTTCCCCGCCAACATGCTGGCGCTGGATGGCGGCCGGCCGCTGACGATGAACCTGAAGGATATGCTGACGCTGTTCATCGCGTTCCGCGAGCAGGTCATCACGCGGCGGACCAAGTTCCTGCTCAACAAGGCCCGCGACCGCGCGCACATTTTGGTCGGCCTTGCGATTGCGGTCGCCAATATCGACGAGGTCATTCGCGTGATCCGCACCTCGCCCGATCCCACCACCGCGCGCGACACTTTGATGTCGCGGGACTGGCCGGCCCGGGACGTCGAGGCGATGATCACCCTGATCGACGACCCCAGGCATCGCATGACGCCCGAAGGCACCGCGCGGCTGTCGCTGGAGCAGGCCAAGGCCATTCTCGAATTGCGCCTGGCGCGCCTGACCGCGCTTGGTCGCGACGAGATTTCCGAGGAGCTCGACAAGCTCGCGGTGGAAATCGCCGACTATCTGGAAATCCTGCGCTCCCGCGCGCGGGTGCAGGCGATCATCAAGGACGAATTGGCCGAGGTGAAGCGGGACTTTGCCACCCCGCGCAAGACCGAGATCATCGAGCAGGAAAACGAGGTCGAGGACGAGGACCTGATCCAGCGCGAGGATATGGTGGTCACCGTCTCGCACGCCGGCTACGTCAAACGCGTGCCGCTCTCGACCTACCGGGCGCAGCGCCGCGGCGGCAAGGGCCGCGCCGGCATGCAGACCCGCGACGAGGATTTTGTCAGCCGCTTGTTCGTGGCCTCGACCCACACACCGGTGCTGTTCTTCTCCTCGCGCGGCCAGGTCTACAAGGAAAAAGTCTGGCGGCTGCCGATCGCGGCGCCCAACGCGCGCGGCAAGGCGCTGATCAATATCCTGCCGCTGGAGCAGGGCGAGCGCATCACCACCATCATGCCGCTGCCGGAGGATGAATCCTCCTGGGGCAATCTCGACGTGATGTTCGCCACCACCGGCGGCACCGTCCGCCGCAACAAGCTCTCCGACTTCGTCGATGTCCGCCGCTCCGGCATCATCGCCATGAAGCTTGGGGAGGGCGAGGCGATCGTCGACGTGCAGATATGCACCGAGCGCGACGACGTGCTGCTGACCGCCGCCGGCGGTCAGTGCATCCGCTTCCCCGTCACCGACGTGCGCGTCTTTACCGGCCGCACCTCGATGGGCGTGCGCGGTATCGCGCTTGCCGAGAACGACACGCTGATCTCGCTCTCGATCCTGCGTCACGTCGAGACCACGTCGGACGAGCGGTCGGCTTACCAGAAAATGCGCCGCGCGGTTGCCGGCGAAACCGGCGTCGAAGAGGTGGTCGATGCCGAGGCCGAGGAGACGTCAGGCACGCTCCAGCTGTCCCAGGAGCGCTATGCCGAAATGTCGGCGCAGGAACAAGTGGTGCTCACCGTCTCGGTCAACGGCTACGGCAAGCGCACCTCGTCCTATGAATACCGCACCACCGGCCGCGGCGGCAAAGGCATCGTCGCGATGTCGGTCAACAACCGCAACGGCAAGCTGGTGGCTTCGTTCCCCGTCGAGGACTCTGACCAGATCATGCTGGTGACCGACAAGGGACAGTTGATTCGCTGTCCGGTGGAAGGCATCCGCATCGCCGGCCGCTCGACGCAAGGCGTGATCGTGTTCGATACCGCCGAGGACGAGCACGTGGTCTCAGTCGAGCATATCGGCGACGACGGCGAGAATGGCGAGAACGGTTCGGCGGCGAATAGCGAATAGCGAATGGCGAGTAGGGATACTGTTCGCTATTCGCCACTCACCATTCGCACCGTCAAATCTCGATCTCGGTTCCGAACTCCACCACCTGCCTGGCCGGCACGCCGAAGAACGCCGCGGTGCGCTCGGCGTTGCGTTGCAGGAAGGCGAACACCGATTCACGCCACACCCACATGCCTGGGATGTCCTCGCTCGGGATGATGGTCTCGCGGCCGATGTAGTAGGTGATGTCGGAGAGATCGATGCCCGGCAGCTTGCCCTGTTTGCAGGCCAGCACCAGCCCCTGATAGATCGTCGGATACTGCATGAAGCCGTAATGCAGGATGACGCGGGTGATGCCCGGGATCACCTCGATGATTTCGGCGCGGTCCTCATCCGCGATACGCGGAGATTCTTCGATCAGCACGGTAACCAGCACCACGCGCTGGTGCAGCACGTGATTATGTTTGACGAATTGCGTCAGCGCCAGCGGCACGCCCTTGGGTGACGAGGCCAGAAACACCGCGGTGCCCGACAGCCTGGCGTGGCAGCGGTTGATGGCGGTCTCGATCAGATCCTCTTCCGGCTGGCGCAGCTTGCCGCGGGCATTCTCGACCAGCCTGACACCGCCGCGCCAGGTCAGCATCAGGAACGCAACGATGGCGGCGAGCAGCAGCGGAAACCAGCCGCCTTCGAACAGTTTGACCGAATTTGCGGCGAAGAAGATCATGTCGATCACGAAAAAGAACCCGTTGACCGCGATCACGATGAACGGCGAATAGCCCCACTGGATCGCGACCAAAGCCGCTAGCAGCGTCGTGATCGCCATCAACAGCGACACCGCGATGCCATAGGCGCCGGCGAGCGCGTCCGAGCTGCCGAAGCTTATGACTGCGCCAAGCGTCGCCGCCGCCAGCAGCCAGTTCACCAGCGGCACATAGATCTGGCCCATCGCATCGCTGGTGGTGTGGGTGATATGCATCCGCGGCAGGAAACCAAGTTGGATCGCCTGCTGGGTCAGCGAAAAAACCCCCGAGATGATCGCCTGCGACGCGATCACGGCAGCAAGGGTGGCGAAAGCGACCAGCGGGTAGTGCAGCGAGTCAGGCGCGAGCTGGTAGAACGGATTTTCGATCGCCTTGGGATCGATGGTCAGCAGCGCCGCCTGTCCGAAATAATTCAACACCAGCGCGGGCAGCGCCACGGCGAACCAGGCGAGCCGGATCGGAAAGCGTCCGAAATGGCCCATGTCGGCATACATCGCCTCGCCGCCGGTGACGGCGAGGAACGCAGCGCCGAGAATGGCGAAGCTGACGTGGAAGTTCTGGTGGATCAGGAAATCGAAGGCATAGAGCGGGCTCACCGCCGCCAGCACCCCCGGCGCCTGGACGATGCCGTGGATCCCGAGCGCGGCCAGCACGGCGAACCAGCCGACCATCACGGGGCCGAATATCTTGCCGATGAAGCCGGTGCCCTGTTTCTGCATGACGAACAGGCCGATCAGGATGACGACGGCCATCGGCACCACGGCCGGCGCCAGGTAGGGCGCGTCGACCTTGAGGCCTTCGATGGCGCTCAGCACCGAGATCGCGGGAGTGATGGCGCCGTCGCCGTAGAGCAGGGCGGCGCCGATCAGGCCGACGACCAGCAAGTACGACCGCCATGTGCCCGGCTTGGCATTGCGTGCCGAGAGCAGCGCCAGCAGTGCCATGATGCCGCCTTCGCCGCGGTTGTCCGCGCGCAGGATCAACAACGCGTATTTGAGCGAGATGATCAGGATCAGCGCCCACAGGATCAGCGACACCACACCAAGGATAGCCGCGTGCGTCAGGGGCCCGCCGCCGTGATGGGCGACGGCCTTGGCCGCTTCCTTCAGTGCGTAAAGGGGACTGGTGCCGATGTCGCCATAGACGATTCCCAGCGCACCGAGAGTTGCGGTCAGGGGAAGGCCGCCTTTGCCGCGAGACGCGCCGGCATGGGGTGTGGTCATCGCTTCCCCCGATCAGAACCCTGAGAGCCGGAAGACAGCGGCCCGCTCTCGGAACAGTCTGCCGCCGGACGATTTAAATTGCCAGAGCGTTTTGTGCCGATACAAACCCTTGGACCTGTCGCCGGGGACAGCATGATGAATAGTCGCGCCAGCGGCTCGCGCGAGCCACTGGCGTATCCAATGGAGTTCTAATCCGGTCGAAGCCTACAGCTTGAC
>JBOHIT010000741.1:0-5151 GCA_050726155.1 Bradyrhizobium sp. | reverse complement strand
CTTCCGTAGGCGCTGCACCGAGATGGTGTCGCCGGTCGAATATTACGAAGGCGTCGGCGCCCACGACAACGAGCACCCCTGGGCCTACATCACCTGCGAGGAATTGCTCGACCGCGAAGTCGACGATCCCACCGCCAAGCGTTTCCTCAAAGTGATGGCGCGCTCCGATATCGCGACCGAGAGCCACAACACCAACGGGCTCAACGCGCTGAAGAACTTCGTGATGGATGTCGACGGCTATATCGGCCTGTATTCGATCCAGAACGGCAACGAACAACTGGTCGATTGCCTGCGTTCCGAAGTCGCGGCCGACATCCAGCTCAATCACCGCGTCCTCAAGGTCGGCAAGACCGCCAGCGGCCGCTACCAGCTCAACATGATGAACGGCAAAGGACCGGATACGCGGGACTTCGACCTCGTGGTGATGTGCCTGCCGCATTCCTGGCTCGCCACCATGCGCTGGGACGGCGAAGAGCTGCGCAAGTCGATGGTCAAGCACGTCGCCTATTTCGACCGGCCTGCGCATTATCTGCGGGTCTCGATCCTGTTCGACACGCCGTTCTGGGGCGAGAAGGTCCCCGGTGCCTGGTGGATGTCGGAGGCGTTCGGCGGCTGCTGCGTCTACAACGAGGGCGCGCGCCATGACGTCGGCAAGCACGGCGTCCTGAACTGGCTGATCGCCGGATCCGATGCGCTGGCGTTTGCCAATCTCAGCGATCAGGAACTGATCGATGCCGCGCTGAAATCGCTGCCGGTGTCGCTCGGCAATGCCCAGGATCATTTCATGGAAGGCAAGATTCATCGCTGGCTGTCGTCGGTCAACGCGCTGCCGGGCGGCCTGCCGGTGCGCGACGTCATGACCAACCACCGGCCCGAGCCGAAGGAGCATCCGGGGATCGTGGTGGTCGGCGACTATCTGTTCGACTCGACGCTGAACGGACTGCTCGATTCCTCCGATGCCGCCACCGACATCATCGTCACCGAGATGATGCGGCTGCGCCGCGCCCGCGCGCAGGAGAAGGGCGGACTCTCCGACAAGATCGATCGCGACTACTTCCAGAACTACCGCGGGGTTGGTCCCTACAGCGAGGTCTGGAGCCAGTTCACCAATCCGGCCTATTTGACCGACCTGATCAAGATCGTCTGGAACCGGGCGCGGGGCTACAAGCTCCTGATCGCCGGCTCCGCCAGCGGCGAGCTGATCGGCGCGCTGCGCGAGCGCGGCATCGACGCCTGGGGCATCGAAAGCAACCGCGCGATCCATGCCAGGACGCCAACGGCGCTGAAGAAATTCAACAAGCTCGGCTCGATCGTCGATATGCCGTTCAAGGACGACGAATTCGATTTCGTATTCGAGACCAGCCTGTGCCACGTTGCGGAAAAACAGGTGCCGCGCGCGGTACGCGAACTGAACCGGGTGATGAAGACCGGCCTGGTGTTCGGATCGGTCACCTCGGACATGGCGCCGGCACTGATCGACCGTTACGATTTGTTGCGCGGGGTGAAGAAGCTCGGCACCTGGTGGGAATGGTCGGAATTGTTCTTCGGTAACGGCTTCGACCTCTCGATGCATCGCCGCGACGTCACCGATGCACTGTGGGCGGCGACACTGGCTGCCAACAAGGGCCCGGGGCAGTGGTATGCGGACTCCGACAGCCTGCGTTATTCGTTCTTCGACAAGGTGGAATCCGAGGACTGACCGGCAGCCGCCGGTTCGCTTCAATTGTTGTCCAATTGTTTTGCCGAATTCATCGTGATCGCATAGGATTACCACGGTAGCGTCCACCGCTACCGCGTTTCGATTTTGCGGTCATGCCGGCCGTGCAGCATCGGTTGGTTACATGGCGCCCAAGCCTCCTTCCTCGGATGATCAGAATCCCGCGCCGGCGGACGATCCTGAGCTTGCGAAGAAGCTTGCGCTCGAGGCTGCCGCCGCGGCCTCGGTTGCCGGGACCAAAGTAGCCGGCGGGCCTGCCGACGAAGGCAAAGACAAGAAAGCCGAAGACGAGGATGACGACGAGCTAGACGACGATGATGATGATGATGACGAGGATCTCGTCGTCTTCACCGCCAAGGAAGCCGCCGGCGCGATGGCCACGATTTACGGCTTCGTCAAGCCGTATCTCGGCAATTACCGGAAGCCGCTGGCGTTCGTTACCTTCGGCGTCCTGGTCGAGACCGCGTTCAACGTCATCATGCCGTTGAGCCTGAAATTCCTGATCGACGATGCGCTCGGCGAAGAGGATTTCCAGGCGCTGTACACCATTCTCGGCGTGCTCGCCGTCGCCGGCATCATCACCTCGATCGTTGCAGTCTGGTACGAGCGCTGGGATGCGCGGCTGGCGGCCGGCCTCATCGCCGATGTGCGGAGCAATTTGTTCGAGCATGTCCAGAGTTTGCCGGCGGCCTATTTTGCCCGCACCAAGCGCGGTGAAATTCTCTCGCGCTTCTCGATCGACCTTTCCGCCTTCGAAGGTTCGGTCAAGACCTTCGCCAACAGCGCGGCGCTGCCGTTCCTGGAACTGATCGCCGGCATCATCCTGATGCTGTTCCTGAACTGGCAACTGGCGGCGGTGGCGCTGCTGGTGTTTCCGATCACGCTGATCGGGCCGCGGATTCTGACGCCGAAGGCGGTGCAGGCGAATTACGAGCAGAAGATGCACGAATCGGCGGTGCTCGGCGTGGTGCAGGAAAACGTCGCCGCCCAGGCGGTGGTGAAGGCGTTCAGCCTGCAGCGCCGCACGCTCGGCTGGTTCACCCTGCGCAACCAGGATGTACGCATCAAGACCGCGTCCGCGGTGTTCCTGTCGACCATGGTGGAACGCACCGTCACGATCTCGGTGCTGTTGCTGCACCTGGTCGTGCTCGCGATCGGCGCCTATCTCGCCACCAAAGGCCAGATCACCATCGGTACCTTCGTAACCTTCGAGAGCGCGTTCTGGGAGGTGTCCTACAACATCGCCCATCTGATGCACTTCATTCCGGTGTCGATCCAGGCCGCGGCGGCGGTGCGTCACGTCCAGGAATTGCTCGATGAGCCGACCCGCGGGGCCGACCGTGCCGGTGCACCCGATCTGCCGCGCATCACCAACGACATCACCTTCGATCGCGTCACCTTCCAGTATGAAGGAGCCGAAACGCCGGTGCTGGACAATCTCAGCCTCAAGCTCAATGTCGGCAAGAGCATCGCCATCGTCGGCCCGAGCGGCTCCGGCAAGAGCACGCTGCTCAATCTGATCCTGCGGCTCTACCAGCCCGACGAGGGGAGGTTGACCATCGACGGCGTCGACGTTCGCCGGGTAACGCTGGAATCGTTGCGCCGGAGCATGGCAGTCGTGTTCCAGGAGAACATGCTGTTCAACATGACGATCCGCGAGAACATCCGGCTCGGCAAGGAGGGCGCCACCGACGAGGAGGTCGTGGAGGCCGCGAAAAAAGCCGAGATCCACCACTACATCATGAGCCTGCCGCAGAACTACGACACCTCGGTCGGCGAGCGTGGCGACACGCTGTCGGGCGGCCAGCGCCAGCGCATCGCGATCGCGCGCGCGATCATCCGCAATCCCTCCGTCCTGCTGCTCGATGAGGCAACCTCCGCGCTCGACCAGACCACGGAGGCCGCGATCAATCGCACGCTGCTGAAGGTGGCGGAGGGGCGCACCATGATCTGGTCGACGCACCGGCTGACCTCGGTGGTCGAAATGGACGAGATCATCGTAATTTCAAACGGCAAGGCGATCGAGCGCGGATCGCATGCGCAGTTGCTCGCCGCCAACGGCGCCTACCGCAAGCTCTGGGACGACCAGGGCCACAACAGGCCGCACAACGCCGCCGGTCAGGCCGATGACGATAATGAAGACGACGACGATGATGATGAGGATGACGACGAGGAGGAATGAGGGTGCAGGGCGGGTGCGCCAACTCGTCAGAACGGGTTCAGGCGAACCGGCCGTGTCGCGGATGTTGAACGGCATCGCGCTGTCCGCCCGTCGATGCAACGAAACGGCGTCTGCGCGCGGAATGCCCGATCCCCTGGGCTAACCGGACCAGGAAGCGGGCCCAGCGCCGGCCGCGCCAGGACAATCCATTATCGGTCGACAGCGAGCGGAGATGGTAGGCCTTCGCCAGGGATCGCGCCTCGCAATCCTGTTTTTCGGGATCCTGGTAGAACTGCGAAATCTTGCTGGCATCCATGCCGTCGGTCGCAAGCCATTGCGGAATGTAGACGTTGCAAAGACGGCCGACGTCGGTGAACACCTTGGTCGTGCCGGTGCCGGCGGCGGGGCAGGAAGTGGAGAATGCATCGCCGACCAGCACGACGCCGGGTTGGAGATGGCCTTTCGTGACGCAAAGATCCGCCGGCCGGATCTTGATCGGGCTGCTCACCTTGAAGTCGCCCATCATGCGGGCGAGGCCAGGCATCATGGCGCGCATGGCGTCTTCGGGGGCCTGCCGGAATTGCGGTAACCAGGTGTCGGTCATGTCGCGATAGACCATCAGGTTGACGCGCATCGCGCCCCCGATCGGAAAGATCGTGAGATAGGCCATGCGAGACGTCGATCGCTTCGGCCAATAGGTCAACGCCGGAAAGTCGAAACCCGAGCGGCCGACCGCCTCGACGTCGAAGCCAAGCGTGATCGAATGACAGGGACTGATGACCTGACGTTCCATGCCGAGCATGGAACGAAGGCCGATGTTGAGACCATTGGCGAGCACGATCAGGCGCGCTGATATCTGCTCTCCGTTCGACAGCTGAATTTTTTGCCGGTCTCCGCTGGTAGCGATGCCGGAGGCCTTGGCTAAAATCGTTTCGACATTGGCCGGGACCTGCGCCCGCATGGTGTTGACCAGCGTGTCGTACATGATGCCGTGCTGATCGCTGGGCTTTCTGGCGACGACGTAACCGAAGCGCGCTTCCCAGACTTCGCCGTCGAGCGTGGTTGCCCGCAGGGTCGGCTCTGCAAGACCGGTCCTGCGCAGCAGGTCGAGCTGATCGCCACCCAGCTTTTCGCAGCGTAGCTCCGGCGGATGCGTCGCGTGTGGCTCGATCAAGAGTGCGGACACGCCGGCGCGTCCGAGCATGGCCGCGGTTGTCGAGCCCGCCAGGCCGCCCCCGACGACCGCAACATCCGTGTAGCGCATGGTTTTGCC
>JBOHIT010000740.1:0-9611 GCA_050726155.1 Bradyrhizobium sp. | reverse complement strand
CTCTTCTTGAGATGAGATCACAGCGAGACCGCTTCGTTCGCCGTGATGTGGTGGAGGAGGTCGTTCAGCTCTGGCATTCGCCAGCGGCCTGATTTCCAAGGGCTCGCTCAGGAAAACGGAAGCCTTTCCTGGCCTTCGTGCCAGTCGATGACCACGAAGGTCATCCCGCGTTTGAGCATTTCAGTTTCCAGGTCAGCTGCGTGCTTCTTCCAGTCCGGCGTGTCCCGGACCTTGAATTTCGGATCGCCGCCCTGGCGTTCGACAGCATCGTCGGCAGCCAGCGCTCCGCGGGCGGCCTCGTACATCATGGTGAGGCTCTCGTTCGTGTAAGCCTGATAGTCCAACAAGTCGCCTCATGAAAAAGCCGCCACTGAGGCTCAGCGGCGGCTCGACTGCGTTACTCCTGATCCATCCGGAGGCCATGATCAGGATGCCCTCGAACGGTTAATCGGCGGTTACGGAGCATTTCGATTGGACGCGGGGGCAGCAGCCATCGTCACCGCTGCGAAGCCTGCCACGCCAGCAGGCGATGTTCGGCCATGGACATCGCGACCGACGTCACATAGCCGGTGATGCCGAGCAGGATGACGCCGGCGAACAGATCGGCCGAGCGGAAGGCGCGGGCCGAGAGCAGCACCCAGTGGCCGAGACCATCGAGGCCGGCGAGGATTTCGCAGACCACCGACAGGATCAGCGCCACGGTCACGCTCAGGCGCATGCCGGCGAGAATGTCCGGGCTGGCCGACGGCAGCGCGATCTTGAAGATTACGGCCAGGCGCGACATCTGCAGCGACCGCGCCACCTCGTAGAGCCGCGGTTCGACGGCCGCGAAGCCGTGGATCGTCGCCAGCATGATCGGCCAGATCGCGCCGAACGCGATCACGAACAGCGCCATCGCCTGGGTCAGCCCGAGCATTGCGATCGCGACCGGGATGATCGCCGAGACCGGCAACGGCCGCAGAAACTCCAGCGACGGCGCTACATAGGTCCGCATCAGGCGGGAGGAGCCGATGATCGCGCCGATCGCGATGCCGGCGATGGAGGCGGCGAGCCAGCCATACGCCATGTGTTCGAGCGTGCCGGCGAGCTTGCTCCAGAGGTCGCCTGAGGAAAATCCACGCATCAGCGACGCCCAGGCCCGGTCCGGCCCAGGCAAAAACACCGGCGAGACCAGTTTCAGATTGGCGATCAGCTGCCACAGTGCAATGAAGGAGGCAGCGACCGCAAAGCTCGCCGCGCGCCAGAGCCAGATTTTGTCGCTGCGGTTCATGCGCTGTCTCCGCTCAAGGCGGCGCGGCCGAACAGGCGGTGCTGGGCGACAACGAGGCCGACGTTCAGCGCGTAACCGATAATCCCGATCCAGATCAGATAAGCCAGCATCAGGTCCGGCCGCAGCGCCTGCTGCGCCAGCATGATGCCGGCGCCGAGGCCAAGCGGGTTGATCGCGATCTCGACGGTGACGGCAACGATTAGCGCGATGCCGGCCGACAGCCGGAACGCCACGAAGATCCGCGGCAGCGCGGCGGGGATGATGATCTTCCAGACCCGCTGCGCGGGCGGCAACCGTAGCGCCCGCGAAACTTCCATCAGCCGCGGTTCGATGCTGCGCACCGCCGCCCGGCTCAGGATCAGGATCGGCCAGACGCAGGCGAACGCCACGATCACGATTTCCATCCGGTAACCGAAGCCGAGCGCAATCAACGCAATCGGCAACAGGGCGATCGAGGGAATCGGCCGGATCGCCTCGACCGTCACTTCCATCAGCCGGTTGAGCGTGTCCGAAATCCCGAAGGCAATCCCGAGCGCCAGCCCGATGACGGTACCGATGGCCAGGCCCGCGAAGGCCGAGAACAGGGTGTCGCGCGTCGCTGCGAGAATCGAGAGGTCGGCAAACGCGCCGACGAGCGCCAGCGCGATTTCGCTTGGCGGCGCCAGGCTGTCGCTTTGCAGATGCGTCGCGCGCGCCCAGGCCTCGAAGGCGAGCAGGACCGCCACCGGTAGGATCAGCGCTTTTGCCTTCTCGGACGTCACTGTTCGGTCGCCTTGATGAAGTCGAACAATTGACGTCGCAGCCGCAGGAATTCCGGCTGTTCGCGGGTCGACAGCTGATCACGCGGACGCGGCAGGTTGACCGGGAGTTCGATGCCGATCCGTCCGGGATGCGGCAACAGGCCGATGACGCGATCGCCGAGATAGATCGCTTCATCGAGATCATGCGTCACGAAGATCACGGTGGCGCCGCTGGCGGCCACCAGCGCCAGCACCTCGTCCTGCAAGCCCTGCCGCGTCATCGCATCCAGCGCGCCGAACGGCTCGTCCATCAACAGCGTCTTCGGTTCTTGCGCGAGGCAGCGCGCGATCTGCAGCCGCTGCTGCATGCCGCCTGACATCTCAGCCGGATATTTACCGGCGTGGCCGGGCAGGCCGACGGTGCGCAGCAATTCCTCGATGCGGGCAGGGCGCTCGGAGGCCGGCATTCCGCCCGCTTCGAGCGCGAGCGAGACGTTGCCGGCCGCGGTGCGCCACGGCAGCAGCGCCTTGCCGTAATCCTGAAACACGATCGCGATCTCGCGGCGCGGCTGCAGCATCGGCTGGCCGTCGAAATTCACCTTGCCGCTGGTCGGCTGATAGAGACCGGCCGCGAGCCGCAGTGCGGTGGTCTTGCCGCAACCGGAGGCGCCGACGATGCAAAGGAATTCGCCAGGCCGGACGCCGATGCTCAGATTCTCGATGATGGTCTTGCCGCCGAGTTGGAGCGTGACGTCGGCAAACGCGATCTGCGGGTTCGCGGTCACGGGCGAAGGCGCTCCCTGGCGTATTGCGGCGATGGCCATGGTGTTCAGTTCTCACTGCCTGGAGGGTAGACGTAGTTGATCGTCGAGCGAAGATGCGCGACCAGCATCGTCTGCGCGCCGGAAATGTCGCGCGCGAGAACGCAGTCGGCCAGCAACTGGTGTTCGCGTACGAATCGCTTGCCGCTGTCGATGGCGCGCATCATCACCCGCCGATAGCGGTAGGCCTGATCGTAGAGATCGGAATGGGCGTTGAGCATCCGCGTCGAGCCGCAGGCCGCCAGAAGCGCGGTATGGAAGCCCTTGTGCAACCGGTCGAAATCCTCGGCGCCTTCGCGGAATTCGTTACCGGTCCGCTCGATATGCCGGCGCATCTGATGCAGCGCGCTGAGAATACCGGCTTCCCAGGCGTCGTCGCCCTGGGTGATGGCGAGCCGGACCGCCTCGATCTCGACCGCGGTCCGCATCAAGGTGATATCGAGCAGGTCCTCACGGCTGACGTCGGCGACGCGAAAGCCACGTTGTCCTATCCCGACGATCAGGCCCCGCGATACCAGCCGCGACAAGCCTTCGCGCAACGGCGTCGCACCGATCTCGTAGCGCTGGACCAGATCGACGATGCCAAGCCGTGCACCGGGCGCGAGATGACCGGCGAGGATATCGTGCTCGACCAGCGTGGCCGCGCGCTCGCTCAACGTCGCGGTCTCGATCCCCGGTTGGCTCGGATCGCGCTCGGAAGCCGGCATCGTGTCGTCCTTATTTCAAGACCAGTTTGGCGGTATCGAGCTTGGATTGTAGCATTTTCTGTGACGACATTACCTCGATCCACCAGCCCAGTTGTTCGGGCTTAAGCACCGGCACCGACTGGTTCGGCGGCGTCGCCTTGACCAGTTCGATCGGCTGCTTGGTGAATTTGGAAATCGACGCGGAGGCCTTTTCGCGATCGCCGTTGACGATTGGTGCGGATTCGGCGAGCGCATCGCGGAATTTCCTGATGGCCACGGCGTTCTTGTCCGCCCATTCGCGGGATGCCGCATAAAAAATGATCGGCTCGGTGCGCGCCAGGTCAACCGCATAACGCGCGCCGACCGAACCCAATCCCGCGTTCAACATACGGGTGACGAAAGGCTCGGCCGTCAGCACCGCATCGACGCCGCCGGACTTGATGATGTCGGACATGGTCGGGAAGGTGACCTCGACGAAATTGACGCTCTTGGGATCGACGCCTTTTTCCACCAGCCATTTCACGAACAGGACGTGCAGGAAGGCGTTGAGGCCCGGCGCGCCGACTTTCTTCCCGACGAAATCCTTCGGCTCCTTGATGGTGATGCCGTTGCGGACGAAGGCGGTGATGTTGCCGTTCGTGGTCGGGCTCATGATCGATGCGCCGGCGATCGCGACGAGGTCGAGGCCGCCGTCGACGGCCTGCAGGAACACGGTCGAGGTCGGTCCGCCGATCTGGATCGAGTTGGAAAGGATCGCCGCCGGGATGTTCGAATTGATGCCGATCGGCGTCATTTCAACTTCCAGCCCGTGTTTTTTGAAGATGCCTTCGTCGACCGCCACCATGGCGGAGGCGCAATCCGACGTCGCCGTGCAACCGACCTGTATCTTGGCTTGCGCCAAAGCCGCGCCCGTCAGCGCCACGCTGATCGCAAAGGTTGCAAGGATCTTTTTCACCGCCATCTCCCCATTTTACATTTTTAGGACTTGATTATCGATATTTTCTTGGATCATATATGTCGTCCAAAAGCAAGGGTGTCACAGATGAAACTCGCAACATTTCTATCCGGCGGTCAGGAAAAAATCGGCATCGTGCATTCAGGCGATGCTCAATTGTTCGACCTGGCGGCCGCCGCTGTCAGGGACGGCAGCGCAAATCCGGCGTTCGCATCGATGCTGGCACTGATCGATGCCGGCCCGCGCGCGCTCGACCAGGCGGCCGCGGCATTCGAAAAGCACGGTCAGGACGGCACCCTGACAGTCGCCATCGCGAATGCCGAAATCTTGGCGCCGATTCCGGAACCCAGGCAGATGCGGGACGGCATGTCGTTCCCACTGCACATCCTTCAGGCCCCACGCGGCCAGCTCAAGCTCGCAGCACGGGCCAAAAACGACATGGTGGAACTGGAGCGCCTCAATGCCGAGCCGCTCGGCGAACTGCCGGAAGTCTATCGCAAGCAGCCGATCTATTACATCACCAACCGCTTCAGCGTTCGCGGCACCAACACCACGGTCAAGTGGCCCCGCTATAGTCAGGTGATGGATTATGAATGCGAGTACGGCATCATCACCAAGAACAAGGGCGCCAACATTTCCGCGGCGAAGGCCAAGGACCACATTTTCGGCTATACGATCTTCAACGATTTCTCGGCGCGCGACGCGCAACGTATTGAAATGGAGGGCCGGCTCGGCCCCGCCAAGGGCAAGAGCTTCGATGGCGGCAACGTGATGGGCCCGTGGATCGTCACGCCCGACGAGATGGGCGATCCCTACCATCTCAAGATGGAGGTGCGCGTCAACGGCAAGATGCGTTCGCAAGGAGTTTCCGATGGAATGCTGTTCTCATTCGAGGAGATCATCGCCCACGTCACCAAGGACGAGACCCTGATGCCCGGCGAATTCATCGGCTCCGGTACCGTCGGCAATGGTTGCGGACTCGAAATCGGCTGGTATTTGGAACATGGCGATGCGATCGAACTCGAAGTCGAGAAAATCGGCGTTTTGAGGAATCGGGTCGAACGCCAGGACGCGAAGGCCGCTTAGGTTCATAATAAAAGCAAACAGCGAGGAAACGCCATGGCGCGCAAGTTGATCGACATCTCCGTCCCCCTGCAAAACGACGTGCCGGCCGATCCGCCCGGTGGCCACCCGACCATCCAGTACATCGATCACCAGCAAGGCCTGCCGCGGATGCTGCAGTTCTTCGACGGGCTGAAAGCGGAAGACCTGCCGGACGGGCAGGGCTGGGCGGTCGAACAGGTGCAGCTCTCCACCCACAACGGCACGCATCTGGATGCGCCCTGGCACTTCCATCCCACCATGAACCGGGGCGAGCGGTCCTGGACCATCGACGAGGTGCCGCTGGAATGGTGCCTGCAGCCCGGCGTGAAGCTGGACTTCCGGCATTTTGCCGATGGCTATGTCGCGACCGCCAAAGATGTCGAGAATGAGCTGAAGCGCATCGGCCACACGTTGTCGCCGCTGGAAATCGTCGTGGTCAATACCAGCGCCGGCGTCAAATACGGCCGGCAGGATTACGTCACCTCCGGCTGCGGCATGGGCTATGAGGCGACCATGTATCTGCTGGAGCGCGGCGTGCGGCTGACCGGCATCGACGGCTGGAGCTGGGACGCGCCCTTCGTCTACACCGCGAAGAAATATGCCGAGACCAAGGACGCCAGCCTGATCTGGGAAGGCCACAAGGCCGGCCGCCACATCGGTTACTGCCACATCGAGAAACTGCACAATCTCGAGCAGTTGCCGTCGACCGGCTTCATGGTGTCTTGTTTCCCGGTGAAGATCGAGCGTGCCTCGGCGGGCTGGACCCGCGCCGTCGCCATCCTCGACGGATAGGTCCGTCGCGCCAACAAGAAAAGCCTGGAGGAAAAGTTATGACGGAATTGCGCGCGCCCGCGCTGCGGGGATGTTTCTGCTGTGACGAATCCGAAACTTCATTCGCGCCACCCAGCCGGCGTGGCTTCATGCTCGGCGCCGGCGCACTGGCGCTGACGGCCGCTGCCGGCGGCGGCCGCGCGGCAGCGCAGACGTCCGAAGCAAAGCCGTTTCGCATCGACGTCCATCACCATCTCTCGCCGCCGACTTACGTGACGGCGTCGAACGAGAGTGGGTTCGGCGATCCCCTGATGAAGAACTGGACCATCGAGAAAACGCTGGCCGATATGGACAAGGCCGGCATCGCCACCGCGATGCTGTCGGTCACCACGCCCGCGGTCAATTTCACCAAGGGCGATGCGGCGCGCCGGCTGTGCCGCGAGTCGAACGAATATGCCGCCAAACTGGTGGCGGAATATCCCGGCCGGTTCGGCAATTTCGCGATGCTGCCGCTCACCGACGCCGAAGGCAGTCTGCGCGAGGTCGCCCACGCACTCGACACGCTGAAAGCCGACGGTATCGCGCTGATGACGAGTTACGGCGACAAATGGCTCGGCGATCCCCTGTTCCTGCCGGTCATGGAGGAACTCAACCGCCGCAAGGCGCTGGTCTACACCCATCCGACCGCGGCCAATTGCTGCACCAATCTGGTGTCCACACAGCAGCCGGTCATGATCGAGTTCGGCACCGACACGACCCGCACCATCGCCGACATCGTGTTCTCCGGCAACGCGCGGCGGTTTCCGGATATCCGCTGGATATTCTCGCATGCGGGCGGAACGATGCCGTTCCTGATCGAGCGCTTCGTTCGTAACCCGCTCCTGGATCCGAAGGCCAAGGCGAACGTGCCGGACGGCACACTGGCTGAGCTCAAGCGGTTTTATTACGACACCGCCCAGACTTCGAACAAGAGTGCGATGTCAGCGCTGGCAGCGATCATCCCGCCGTCACAGATTGTGTTCGGAACCGACTTTCCCTACCGGACAGGGATCGATCATGTGAAGGGGTTGCGCGAGGCCGGGGTGTTCACGGACGAACAGATTGTATCCATCGAACGGGGTAACGCGCTCAGGTTAATGCCCAGGCTGGCGACGTAGCTGCGCATCATTGCGAGGAATCCGGGCGAGCCAATCCGGGCAAAATAAAAGGTGTGCCGGTTACCCGACACACCCACTTCTTGTTGACGATCGTGCGTTGAGACGCCGATCAGTAGCTGCAGACGCGAACGCCGTAGACGTTCCACCAGCAACGCGGTCCGACGCCGTAGAAGCCATAGCCACGACCGTAACCGCGACCATAGCCTCTGCCGTAGCCCCGGCCATAACCGCGACCACCGCCACGGAATCCGCCGCCACGGCCACCGCCACGGAAGCCGCCGCCACGACCACCACCACCGCGACCGCCGCGGGCTTCCGCCGGCGAGGTCGACGTGCCTACCAGAATCGCAGACGTACTGGCGACGTAGACGAACAACAAAGCGAGCGCTGCAAGACAGCGCGTCAGGATATTGTAGCGTTTAGTCATTCAAGGATCTCCCGGTCACTTTCGAAACCATCTGAACTTCTGCACTGTCTAACTTAGACGCTCGAAAATGCTTTCGGTTCAGACGCGCTAAGATAATATTTTTACTAAGGTTCTTCCGGCAGTTGCGGACTCTATTAAGAAGGGCAGATAAGGTCAAGTTACACCGGCCCGCATGGATGCTTGTGTTGCGCAGGTCACGTTCGTTCATCTTCGTTCATGTATCTTAATGACGATTGTGCACTGCAGAATTGTTAATGCGGAAAAAACCACGACAACAAAATCAGGCCAAGAAAAATCAAGCCAAGAAATCAGAAAACGCCACGCCAGCAACTTGAAGTCGACACGTTCTCTCGCCCGACCATTCTCCGCCTCAAAGAGTATTCATGTCCAAAAAGCACACCTACGTCCTCGGCCTGAACACCTACGATCATGACGTGAGCGCGTGTTTGCTGCGCGACGGCGCCATCGCATATGCGATCGCCAAGGAGCGGATCACGCGGATCAAGCACGCGTCTGGTTTCTACCAGGAGGTGATCGATTACTGCCTCGAGGCCGAAGGCATCACGCTCGATGATGTCGACCTGATCGTGCGCAATTGCTACATCCTTCCGGTCGGAGAAATGGAAGAGCGGCTGGTCTATTTTGACGCACCGGGTTTCCTTCCCGATTACGAGCGCGAAGATGCGGCCAAGCACCCGCTCTATCTTTCGCGTCAGGACAAGGTGGTGACGATCTCCCACCATCTGGCGCACGCCTACAGTGCGTTCGCGGTATCGCCGTTCGAGGAAGGCGTGGTGATGATCGTCGACGGCGTCGGCAGCTATCAGTCCGATGTCATGGAGTCCTATCCCTCGACCGACACCGCGACTGCGCTCGCGCGCGAATCCGAGAGCTATTATCAATTCAAGGGATCGACGCTCGAATGCCTGAAGAAGGTTTTCATGGAGCCGGACCGCGGCTTCCTGAGCGATGAATTCTACAATATGCCGGGGATGGGGGCGCTCTACAGCCGGGCGTCGACCTACATCTTTGGCGACTGGAACAAATGCGGCGAGCTGATGGGGCTCGCGCCCTATGGCCGCCACGATCAGGTCAAGAGCCTGATGGGGATGGTCGACGGCAAGTTGCAGGTGCCGCCCTGGACCACCGAACTCAAGCAGCCCTACATCCAGGATGGCAGCAACTGGGAAAAGAGCCCGGCGATGCGGCACTGGGAGGATCTGGCCTGGCGGGTACAGGACGATACCGAGAACGTGCTGCTGGCCCGCGCCCGCTGGCTTCGCGAAACCACCGGCGCCAAGAACCTGACGATGGCCGGCGGTGTCGCGCTGAATTGCGTCGCCAATGGCCGTCTCGCCCGCGAAGCCGGGTTCGACAATATCTGGATCCAGCCGGCGACCGGCGATGACGGCATTGCGATCGGCTGCGCCTATTACGGCTGGCTCGAGATCCTGAAGCAGCGCCGCAACTTCGTCATGGAGCATTCCTACATCGGCAAGCCCTACAGCGATCAGGATGTCGCGGCCGCGCTGCAGCGGTTTCTGGTGCGCATCCAGATCGACGCCAGGCGCAGCGACAATATTTGCCGCGACACCGCGAAGCTGCTCGCCGATCAGCGCGTGATCGGCTGGTTTCAGGGCGGCTCGGAGTTCGGCCCGCGGGCGCTCGGCAACCGCAGCC
>JBOHIT010000739.1:0-5552 GCA_050726155.1 Bradyrhizobium sp. | reverse complement strand
GTGTCGAACCGCTCGGAAACCTTGGCATTGCCGCGATCGACCGCGAACAGGAACTGAAACAGATCGTTGGAGCCGACCGAGACGAAGTCGACCTTCTTCAGGAGTTCGTCGAGCTGATAGAGCAGGGCGGGCACTTCCACCATGGTGCCGACGTCGATGCGTTCCGGCAGCGCGTGGCCGTGCTGGCGCAAATAGGTCAGCTCGCGCTCGACGATGGCCTTGGCGGCATCGAACTCGGCGACTTCGGAAATCATTGGAAACATGATTTTCAGCGCGCGGCCGCCGCCGGCGCGCAGCAGCGCGCGGATCTGGCCGCGCAATAGCCCGGGGCGGTCGAGCCCGAGCCGGATCGCGCGCCAGCCAAGCGCCGGATTTTCCTCGATCACGGTCTCCATATAGGGCAGCGCCTTGTCGCCGCCGATGTCGAGCGTGCGGAACGTCACCGGCTTCGATCCCGCGGCGTCCAGCACGGTGCGATACAGCGCGAGCTGGTCGGAGGTGCGCGGCAGGCTCTGGCCGACCATGAATTGCAGCTCGGTCCGAAACAGCCCGATCCCGGCGCTGCCGGTGTCGTCGATATGCGGCAGGTCGATGACCAGACCGGCATTGATCATCAGTTCGATCTTTTCGCCGTCCTTGGTCACGCAGGGCTTGTCGCGCAGCGCCGAATATTGCGCCTGCCGCCGCGCGCGGAATCGCACCCGCTCGGCATAGGCCGATTCGATCTCGGCCGATGGGCGCACATAAATCGAGCCCGACGTGCCGTCGACGATGATGGCGTCGCCGGCATCCGCAATGCCGGATGCGTTCGGGATCTCGCCGACGGCGGGAATCCCGAGCGCGCGCGCCACGATCGAGACGTGGGAATTCGCAGTACCTTCCTCCAGCACCAGGCCGCGCAGGCGCTTGCGGTCATAGTCGAGCAATGCGGCGGGCCCCATCGCGCGCGCGATCAGGATCGCATTGTCGGGCAATTGCTCGCGGGACGGCGCGTGGTCCTGGCCGACCAATTGCCGCATCAGGCGGTGGCCGAGATCCTCGAGGTCGTGCAACCGGTCGCGCAGATAGGGATCGGTCGAGCGCAGCATGCGCGCGCGGGTGTCGGACTGCACGCGTTCGACGGCCGCTTCCGCGGTGAGGCCGGTGGCGACCGCCTCGTGCAGCTTGTGCGACCAGCCATGGTCGTTGGCGAACATCCGGTAGGCTTCCAGCACCTCGCGATGCTCGCCGCCTTCGGCCACGTCGCCCCGCTCCAGCATGCGGTCGAGGTCGGCGCGCAGCTTGGTCAGCGCGGCGTCGAGCTTCTTGATTTCCTTCGGCAGGTCTTCGGCGATGTAATTGGTGATGACGACGCGCGGCTCGTGCAGCACCACATGGCCGAGCGCGATGCCGTCGGACAGGATGGCGCCGGCCTTGTGCAGGGAGTGCCGCGCCGCGGGCTCGGCGCCGGGCTGCGCCAGCGCGGCGAGTTCGCCGGAGGCGATCATTTCGGCAAGCACCATCGCGGTGGTCTGCAGCGCCTCGACTTCTTCCTCGACGTAAGTGCGCTTGGCGCGGTTCTGCACCACCAGCACGCCGAGCGTGTTGCCGGAGCGCAGGATCGGCACGCCGAGGAACGAATGATAGATTTCTTCGCCGGTTTCCGGGCGGAACGAGAACGCCGGATGGCTTTGCGCATCCGACAGGTTGAGCGGGGTGGCCTCGCTGGCGACGAGGCCGACCAGGCCCTCATGCGCGCTCAGCACCGTCCTGTGGACGGCGTCGCGGTTCAGACCCTCGGTGGCGTAGAGTTCGAGCGTGTTATCGACGCGCAGCACGTAGGTCGAGCAGACCTCGGCCACCATGTTGGCCGCGATCAGGACCACGATCTTGTCCAGCCGCTCCTGGGCGGAGACCTGCTCCGCCATGGTTTCGCGGAGCCGTCTCAACAAGACGCGGGGGCCTCCCGACGCGCTCCGCATGTCCTAAAATCCTCCCCCGCGAGGCCAGCAATCCGGGTGGCCGGCAGCTGGCGTGAAACTCAAGAAAAACAACAATTTTATTCATTCGGCGCCGCCGCAAGCCCCTGATCCCGGCCGAATCGGGATCGCCAAACTGTGGCACAGTCTGCGGCAGCTCACCTGTCAGGCCGTATAGCCAATCGAGGCTTGCTTTGCCAAGCAAAACGCCTGCCAGAGGCAATAACGTCTCTGTGGGGTCGATGCTGCGGGCGCTAAGAGAAATTCCAACTCTGGGTACGGGCTTGCCGGAGCAGGACTGTTCCGCGGTCGGGCTGCAAGCGGCTCTCCCCCGTCATTCCGGGCTCGTGCTGCGCACGCCCCGGAATGACGGGAGTCACCTAGGTCTGGTCGAGCCCATAGAGCGTGTGCAGCGTGCGCACCGCAAGCTCGGTATAGGCGGCGTCGATCAGCACCGAGAACTTGATCTCGGAGGTGGTAATGGCGCGGATGTTGATCTTGCGCTCCGAAAGCGCCTTGAACGCCTGGGCGGCGACGCCGGCATGGCTGCGCATGCCGCTGCCGATCACCGACACCTTGGCGACGTCGGTGGCGCTGTCGAGTCTGAGATAGCCGATCTTGTCCTTGGCCGCCGTAATGGTGTCCTTGGCGCGGATATAGTCGGAGGCCGGCACCGTGAAGGTCAGGTCGGTGGTCTTGCCGTCCTCGGACACGTTCTGCACGATCATGTCGACATTGATGTTGGCGTCCGCGAGCGGGCCGAAGATCGCGGCGGCGACGCCCGGCTTGTCCTCGATCTGGCGCACGGAAATCTGGGCTTCGTCCTTGGAAAAGGCGATGCCGGTGACGACGTGGTTTTCCATGATTTCCTCCTCGCTGCAGATCAGCGTGCCCGGCGGTGTCGCGTGCGGGTCGATATCTTCGGGCTTGTCGAAGCTGGAACGGACGAAGATCGGCATGCTATGCACCATGCCGAGTTCCACCGAGCGCACCTGCAGGACTTTGGCGCCCTGGGACGCCAGTTCCAGCATGTCCTCGAACGCGATCTTGTCGAGCCGGCGCGCCTTGGGAACCACGCGCGGGTCGGTCGTATAGACGCCATCGACGTCGGTGTAGATGTCGCAGCGGTCGGCCTTGAGGGCGGCCGCGATCGCCACCGCCGACGTGTCCGAACCGCCGCGCCCCAGCGTGGTGATCCGGTTGGTCTGCGGATTGATGCCCTGGAAGCCGGCGATCACGGCGACTTCCTTGCGATCCCCAAAGCGGTTGATGATCTCGGTGCCGTCGATCTCGAGGATTCGTGCCGAGGCGTGCGCGTCCGAGGTCCGGATCGGGATCTGCCAGCCCTGCCAGGAGCGGGCCTGAATGCCGATCGCCTGCAGCGCGATGGCGAGCAGGCCCGAGGTAACCTGTTCGCCCGACGCGACCACGGCGTCATATTCGCGCGCGTCGTGCATCGGCGAGGCGTCGCGGCACCACTCCACCAGCTCGTTGGTCTTGCCGGACATCGCCGACACCACCACGGCGACATCATGCCCGGCGTCGACTTCGCGCTTGACGTGGCGCGCGACGTTGCGGATTCGATCGATATTGGCGACGGACGTACCGCCGAATTTCATCACGAGGCGGCCCATGACGACGCGTGCATTCCCTGTGAGGATAAGTATGGTGGCCCGCACGAAAATGGAGCGCCCGGGCCGAAAGCGGCGTATACATAGCGGCACGTCCCAGGGCAAGCAACCGGGTGCATTTTCGGCCTAAAATGGCGCAAAATGCCGTGGTAGCGGGTTAATTCGGGTCCGGCGCAATTTGGGTCAGGTGCAAGGTCAGCGATGGGGCGTTATATCGACGATATCCTGCAGCCGGATGAGAAGGTGCTGTATTCCACCAATGCGCACTGGATCTTCTTCCTGCCGGCCATCGTGGCGTGGGTCGTGGCAATAGCGATCTTCGTGGTGTCGGGCATGATCCCGGCGGGACCGCTGGTGCTGGTCTGCATGTCGCTGGCGGCGATCGTCGGGATTTTCGCGTTGTACAAGACGGCGACCGCCTGGTTCCACCGCTGGACCACCGAAACCGACGTCACCAATTTCCGTGTCATCCACAAGACCGGCTTTGTTCAGCGGCAAACCTTCGAGATGAGTGTGGACAAGGTCGAGAGCGTCGACGTCAACCAGAGCATCCTCGGCCGCATCCTCAACTACGGCGACGTGACGGTGCTGGGGGTCGGCGAGGGTGGCAAGACCCTCGACACCATTGCTTCGCCGCTGGCATTTCGCAACGCCATCACGGCACGACCGGCCGGTACGTAAATCATGGCCATGCAATCACATCACGCCGGCGCATCGGGCAGCACGGTCGATCCGGCCGAAGTCGCAAAATTCTCGAAACTGTCGGACGAGTGGTGGGACCCCAATGGCAAGATGGCCCCGCTGCACAAGATCAACCCGCTGCGGCTGACCTACATCCGCGACGCCGCCTGCCGCAAGTTCGAGCGCAACATCAAAAGCCTGAATTGCCTTTCCGGATTGCGCATCCTCGATATCGGCTGCGGCGCCGGCCTGCTGTGCGAGCCGTTCACGCGGCTCGGCGCGCAGGTGATCGGCATCGATCCTTCCGCGACCAATATCGCCGCGGCCAAACTGCATGCCGACAAGGGCCATCTGTCGATCGACTACCGCTGCACCACCGCCGAAGAGATGGATGTGCGCGAGCGCTTCGATATCGTGCTGGCGATGGAAGTGGTCGAGCACGTCGCCGATGTCGGCCTGTTCCTCAACCGCTGCACCGCGATGCTCAAGCCCGGCGGGATGATGGTGCTCTCGACCTTGAACCGCAACTGGAAGAGCTTTGCGCTGGCGATCGTCGGCGCCGAATATGTGCTGCGCTGGCTGCCGCGCGGCACCCACGAATGGAACAAGTTCGTCACCCCCGACGAACTCGCCCAGCATCTTTCCCACAACCGGCTCGCCATCACCGAACAGGCCGGCGTGGTCTACAGCCCGCTCGCCGACAAATGGAGCATCTCGTCCGACATGGACGTGAACTACATGGTGGTCGCGGAGGAGATGTAGGGAGCCCAAATCTGTCGTCGTCCCTGCGAACGCAGGGACCCATAACCACCGGCCCAAATGGTCAGCACACGATCAGCGTTCCGAGCATGTACTATGTCTACATCCTCGCAAGCCGCCGTAACGGGACCCTCTACATCGGGGTCACGAATTCATTGCAAAAGCGACTGGAGCAGCACCGAAACGGTGAGGGGTCCTCATTCGTCAAGACGTATGGAGTATTCCGGCTCGTCTACGTCGAATCATACGACCGTGCCGAAGAAGCGATCGCTCGCGAGAAACAGCTAAAGCGGTGGAAACGTGACTGGAAGATCGAGCTGATCGAGCGCGAGAACCTCGAATGGCGTGATCTCAGCGACTTGCTGACCTAGCTCGTTGCCCACGTCAGCCCGAGTCCTCTCCGCGAGTCGTCCCTGCGCACGCAGGGACCCATAACCACCGATGTTGCAATTGAAAAAGGCCGTTGCCCACGTGCCCAGCAACAACGGCCGCGGCGTATGGGTCCCTGCGTTCGCAGGGACGA
>JBOHIT010000738.1:0-5836 GCA_050726155.1 Bradyrhizobium sp. | reverse complement strand
ACAACACCATGATGCTGCTCGGCGACGCCAAGAAGGTCACCGAGAGCATCGTCAAGGGGATGTAACCCCGACCGCGGGAAATCATGACCGTCCTGACAAGCGGGCATTCATGACCGCCCTGAAGTGGCTGCTGATCGTCGTTTCGGCCGGTTATACCTGCGGGCTTGCCGCGCTGTTCTTCGCGCAGCGTTCGTTCCTGTTTCCGATACCCACAGCCCAGCGCACATCGCCGCAGGCGGCCGGCTTTCCGGAAGCCGAAGAGCATGCGCTGGCCACGGCAGACGGTGAGAGAGTCATCGTCTGGCATGTCCCGGCCAAGCCCGGTCGCCCCGTCCTCCTCTACTTCCACGGCAATGGCGATTTTCTCGCCGGCTTTTTCGGCCGCTTTCGCGACCTGATCACCGACGGCACTGGAATCGTCGCGTTGTCCTATCGCGGCTATGCCGGCTCGACCGGATATCCGAGCGAGCGCGGATTGCTGCAGGATGCGGCGGCGGCCTACGCCTTCACCACAGCGCGCTACGGCGCAGACCGCATCGTGGTCTGGGGCTTTTCGCTCGGCACCGGAGTCGCGGTGGCGCTGGCGGCAGAGCAGGCGGTTGGCAAGATCATTCTGGAGGCGCCCTATACGTCGCTCGTCGACGTCGCGGCGTCCGCGTTCCCGATTTTCCCGGTCCGCCTGGCGATGAGAGATCCGTTCCATTCCGACCAGCGTGTCGCCCGGATAACGGCTCCGATGTTGATCCTGCACGGCGCGCAAGATGCCACCATTCCGATCGCATTTGGCGAGCGGCTGTTTGCGCTCGCGCATGAACCCAAAACGTTCGTCAAATTCCCTGACGGCGGCCACAACGATCTCGATGCTTACGGTGCGACGGCAGCCGCGCGGAAATTCATCAACGCTGCAAAGGGCTGACGGCGGCCATTGTTTGCTTCATAGTCCGCCTTCAGGGACTGAAGGATTTGGTTACATGAGCGCGCACGGACCGATGCCGAAATCGTCATGGATATTCCCCGCCTTGGCGGTGGCGCTGTTCGCCGTCGCCACCGCGCTGGGGCTGACGTTCACGCCCTCGGCCGGCGGGTTGCTGTTCGCGGCGCTGCTGCTGACGATCCTGTTCGGCACGGTGTTTGCGGCCGTGCATCACGCCGAGGTGATCGCGGAACGGATCGGCGAGCCCTATGGCACGCTGCTGTTGACGCTGGCGGTCACCATCATCGAGGTCGCGCTGATCGCGACCATCATGCTCGGCGACAAGCCGGTACCGGCGCTGGCGCGCGACACGGTGTTCGCGGTCGTGATGATCGTGTGCAACGGCCTCGTCGGCATCTGCATCTTCATCGGCGGGCTGCGCTACCGCGAGCAGGATTTTCAGGTCTCCGGCGCCAACCTCTATCTCAGTGTGCTGTTCGTGATGGCGACGATCACGCTGATCATGCCGAATTACACGTTGACGGCGCCGGGGCCGTTCTATTCGGCGGCGCAGCTCGGCTTCGTCAGCGTCGTCACGCTCATTCTCTATTGCGTGTTTCTCTATACGCAGACCATCCGGCATCGCGACTATTTTATCAACGATGCCGCGGGCGACGCGGCCGACGGATCGCCGTTGTCGAACCGGATGCTGGCGATCAGCATCGCGCTGCTGCTGGTCTCGCTGCTGGCGGTGGTGTTGCTGGCCAAGAAATTCTCGCTGGTGGTCGATATCGCGATTGCCAGCATCGGCGCGCCGCCGGCTTTCGCGGGCGTGCTGGTGGCGTTGCTGATCCTGCTGCCGGAGAGCGTTGCCGCCGTTGCGGCCGCCCGCAAGAACGACCTGCAGAAGAGCATCAATCTGGCGCTCGGTTCGTCGCTTGCGACCATCGGGCTGACGATACCCGCCGTCGCCGTCGCCGCCTGGGCGCTCGACATGCAATTGGTGCTCGGCCTCAACACGCAGGAGATGGTGCTGCTGGTGCTGACCTTCGTCATCAGCATGCTTACTTTCGGCACCGGCCGCACCAACATCCTGTTCGGGCTGGTGCACATGGTGGTGTTCGCCGTGTTCCTGTTCCTCGTGTTCGTGCCGTAAACCGCGCAGTGATCTGGTTTCAACCAAGGCACGGTCGCATGCGCGCATTGCTGTCGCTTTCAGGGGTCTGCAGGCGGTCCGCGACGCTGGCGCTCGCCATGTTGTTGCTGCCCGTTCTGTCGCGCTCCGCACATGCCGCCGCGCTCGATGGCACGGCGATGAAGTGGCCGTTCGCGCTTCCTTTCGCAGGGCTGTTGCTTTCGATTGCGGTCGGGCCGTTGCTGTTTGCCAGGTTCTGGCATTCGCACTACGGCAAGATCGCCGCGGCCTGGTCGCTGGCGACGCTAGCCTCGATGGCGTGGTTTGCCGGCGGCCCGGCGACGGTCGCGGCGTTTGTCCACGCGATGCTGGGCGAATATCTGAGCTTCATCGTGCTGCTCTTCGCACTTTACACCGTCGCCGGTGGCATCCTTGTGACCGGCCAAATCAGAGGCACGCCGCGGAACAATGCCGTTATGCTCGCGATAGGTACCGCGATGGCCAGCATCGTCGGCACCACCGGCGCTGCCATGATTCTGGTCCGGCCACTGATCCGCGCCAACATTTCGCGCCGGCACAACACCCATGTCGTGATCTTTTTCATCATTCTCGTCGCGAATGTCGGTGGCGCCCTGAGCCCGCTGGGTGATCCGCCATTGTTCGTCGGTTTTCTGCAAGGCGTTGGGTTTTTCTGGACGCTCCACAATTTGTGGATCCAAACCGCCATCGTGGCCGGATTGCTGCTCGCAATGTTCGTCGTGGTCGATGCCTGGCGTTTTCGCGGCGAACCGGTTGTGCAGCACGTCGGGCCGCCGGATACGATTCGCGTTCGTGGTCTCGTCAACGTCGTTCTGATCGCCGCCATCATTGCCAGCATTCTGATGTCGGCAAGCTGGCGGCCGGGCGTCGCCGTCGACATTTTCGGCACCAGACTGGAACTGCAGAACCTGGTTCGCGATGGACTGTTGGTCGTGATCGCGCTCCTGTCTCTGTGGTTGACCCAGGATGAGCATCGTGAGGCGAACGGATTTAGCTGGGAGCCGATCAGGGAGGTTGCCAAACTGTTTGCCGGCATATTCACCGCCATCGTCCCTGTCCTGGCCATGCTTGACGCTGGCAAGGACGGCACATTCGCCTGGCTGCTGTCGGCGGTCACGGAGCGTGACGGCAGCCCGCATCAGGTTGCTTACTTCTGGTACACCGGATTGATGTCGGCGTTTCTTGACAATGCTCCGACCTATTTGCTGTTTTTCAAGCTCGCCGGCGGCAATGCCGGGATACTGATGGGCGAGCTGTCGGGTACGCTGGCGGCGATTTCGATGGGCGCCGTCTACATGGGCGCGCTTACCTATATCGGGAACGCGCCAAATTTCATGGTTGCCGCCATCGCCATTGAACGCGGCATCAAGATGCCGAGTTTCTTCGGATATCTGTTTTGGGCGGGGATCATCCTGATCCCCATGTTCCTTTTGCTGACCGTCCTGCCTGTAGCGCCTGTTCTCAGGTGACAGCGAAAACGCTATCATGCGTTTCGTATTGAAATTGTCGGAGTGACAAGGATCATGCTCAGCGCCACGTCAGACGTTCAGGTCGACACACCCGAAGTCCGCGTCACCGAATGGCGGCTGGCGCCGGGCAGCGCGACCGGTCACCACACCCATGGGATGGATTATGTGATCGTGCCGGTGACCGCGGGTGAGATGACCATCGTGGCGCCGAATGGCGATCGCTCGAAGGCGCAGCTCGCCGTCGGCAAATCCTATTTCCGCAAAGCGGGTGTCGAGCACGACGTGCTCAACGAAACGGCAAGCGAGATCGTGTTCCTGGAGGTCGAACTGAAGCCCTGACCGGTGCCGGCCGGAGCGCCGGGACCGGCGCATTTCGGCCGCAGGCCCTGACGAGTCGTTAATGGCGCAGCTTCGGAACTTGCCCGCAACGGGTTGCCTCGCGTCCGGATGCGCAGGAAATGCTGGCTTGCCGGGCCAATTGCCACCGATCCGTCGCAGTTGATCCCTCAATATGCCCAGAAGTTCCCGCATCAAATTGGCCGCGGGGAGTGGCCGGCATGCTGAAAAAGTATCTTACGAAGTTCACGATCGACATCCTGCCTTCGGTGGCAGCGACGGTCATCGGGGCTTACATCGTCAACCATTACATCGTGACCAAGCCGGGCGCAGACGCCCCTGTGCCCGCCGCCGTGTCGGCTGCCGACCCCAAAGCCAAAACCACCGAAGCCAAATCTGCTGAAGCCAAGGCCACCGAAGCCAAAGCCAGTGACGGCAACCTGCCGGCGGCGGGCGTCAAGGCCAAGGGCATCTCCGAAAAGGCCATCTTCGAGAAAACCGCAGCCGAACGGCCGACGGTGGTCGAGAAGGTTGAAGCCAAGGCGGACGTGAAGGCCGATGTGAAGGCGGACGCGAAGCCCGCCGATGCGCCGGCCGAGACCGCGAGCATTCCGGCCGAGCCGCGTCCCACACGCGCCGCGCCGCGCGAAAAGATCAGGGTGGTGCTGCCGTCGCCGGTCCAGGCCGTGACGCCGGCGATCGCGGCTGCGCCGCCGTCTGCACCTGTTGCTGCGCCTGTTGTCGAAACCGCGTCGGTACCGGATGACCGCCGCGACGCCAACGACTTGGCGCGCGCCGCGATCGAGCGTCTGCGCGTCAATAATGACGGTTCGCCGCGAGTGCCCGAAGTGGCGCGCACCCCGGAATCGCCGCGGATCGAGGCCCCGCGGATGGCGACCGCGCCGGCGCTTCGCCCGCTGCCGCCGCCGATCACGGTCTCGACGCCATCGGGAGCCGAAACCTTCGATCACAGCAGGCCGCCTTACGCGGCCAATGCTTCGGTCGATCCGCGCCGTCCGACGCCGCCGGCCGAAATTCCGCTCTCGCGTCCGCTCGATTTGCGGGCCGACGTAGCGGAGCCGTCAGCGCGTGAGCGGACTTCGGTGGCCGAAGACGTGCTGTCGGCGGCGAAGTCGGTGTTTCACGCCGTCCTGCCGAAGTAATCCATAGATCTAATCCATCGATCGCGCCGTAAACCGGAGCCCCTTCTATCTTTGCATGGGGTTGTTTTCGCGATTTTGTGTCTGGCGCTGCCGTCTAGCCGCCGGTGCGGGCCAGGCCGCTTCGGGCGGCTTCGTCCTTGGGACGGAGCGCGATGGCGCGGCCATAGGAGGCCGCCGCCTTGGTCTTGTCGCCGAGCCGCTCATAGGCCTGCCCCCGGGCTGACCACGCCGGAGCGCTGTTGGGATCGGCCTGCACCGCCTCGTCGAGGTCGACTGCCGCTTCCTTGGCCTTGTCGATTGCGAGATAGCTCGTCGCACGGCCGAGCAACGGCTCGACCTTTTGCGGCGACAGACCATTGGCGGCGCTGAAATCCTCGATCGCCTGCTGGTACTGCTTTTCGGCCTGATAGATCAGGCCGCGGCCGTAGAGGGCCGGCACGTTGTAGGGATCGAGTGCGAGCGCGCGGTCGAACTCCGCCAGCGCCTCTTCGTTCCTGCCGGACTTGGCGAGCACCTGGCCGCGCGTGGCATAGCCTTGCGAATCGCTGACGCTGCGGGCGCTGATATTGTCGGTCGGCTTCTGCGCGACGGGCTGCTGCGGCTTTGCATTATCCGCGCCCCAGGATCCGAGGTCGAACGAGCAACCGCCAAGCGGGATCGCAAGCAGCGCGACCAGCGCGACCGACCGGCGCGCGGCGCGGGAAAACGAGGCCGGAATGGCCGTATGGCGGAATGCTCGCGCGTCCATGGCGCCATAGGTAACGCGGCACGGCCCTAAATG
>JBOHIT010000737.1:0-19003 GCA_050726155.1 Bradyrhizobium sp. | reverse complement strand
GATCAGCAGCAGATCGCCCGACGCGATCCGCCGGTTGCTCTTGCGGGTGACGCGGTAATGCACGATGGCGCCGTTCGGCCCGGTGCCGGCGATGGTCGGAAACGACACGTCCTTCAGCGCGCAGGTCTGGCGGCGAAAAGTCTCCAGCGCTTCGACGGCGTCGATCTCGGTCAGCGCGCCCGACGGCGCCTCGCGGTCGATCCAGGCCAGGAATCGCACCAGCGCCACCGCGTCGCGCTGATGCGCCGTTCGCGTTCCTTCGATCTCGGTGATGTTCTTCACCGCCTTGAGCAGCGCCACGGGATCGTTGCCGCGCACCGGCTTGCCGCCGGCAGTTGTGATCAGGCGGCTCAACGCATCGGCGGCGGTGGCGCTGTCGAGCGCGATCGCAGCACCACCCTTGGCGAGTTCGGTCAGCATTGGCTTCAACGCGTCGGACTCGCGGACATCGGCGGATTGCTCGATATGGTCGCGTGTCAGGTTCGACAGCTTGCGGTGGTCGATGAACACGGTCGGACGGCCGTCCTTCGGCACCAGCGCGTAAGACAATGGCAGCGGCGTGTGCGAGACGTCGGCGCCACGGATGTTGAAGGTCCAGGCCACCGCGTGCGAATCCGACAGCACCAGTGCTTCGACTCCGAGTTTTGCGATTTCGAGCCGGATGCGTTTCAGCTTCTCGGCCTCGATCTCGCCGGAAAACTGCATGCCGTGAACCGAGACCGGGCCAAGCGGCAGGGCAGGGCGCTCGGTCCACACCGAATCGACCGGGTTGCCGTCGACCGCGACCAGTTCGGCGCCGGCCTTGGCGCAGGCCGCGGCCAGCCGCTCGGCTGCCGCAGAAGTGTGCAACCACGGGTCAAAACCGAGGCGGTCGCCGGTGGTGAGGTGCTTGGTCAGCCAGTGTTCCGGCGGCGGGTCGGCCAGCGGTTCGATGTGCCAGGCCTTGCGGTCAACCTGTTTGGCGGCCTGCAGCGTATAGCGGCCGTCGACGAACACCGCGGCCTCCCTGGTCAGGACGGCCGCTATGCCGGCCGAACCGGTGAAGCCGGTGAGCCAAGCCAGGCGCTCTTCGGAGGCTGGCACATACTCATTTTGCTGCTGATCGGCACGGGGAACCACGAACCCGGTCAATTTGCGCCGCGCCAGTTCCTCGCGCAGGGCGGCCAGCCGGGCGGTCAGGGCCACGCCGCTCTCGGGCTCTTCGAATGTCTGGAAATGGGCTTCGAACATCGCCGGGTCACTCTGGGGTTGGGGGTGGGCGGGCCGCCGGGCAGGATAGCCATAATTTGGCATAATCTGTGCTTGAATATCCACGTCCGCGTTAGATCGGACGGAACGGTTTGTCATGCAAGCCGTTCACGTGATGCTGCCAGGGGAAATTCCAGGAGTGTCTCAACTCAACGAAGAGGGGATACACAATGCCTGCTTTCACGTTTGAGAAGATCTCGCCGCCGGACCGCCGCGGCCCCGTTCCTCCGATCGCCAACAAGAAGCAGCGCGGCGTCATCGTCCAGATGCTGGACCGGTTCGTCGAGGCGCGCGTCAAACGCACCCGGCAGGAACAGGAAAACGGCGTCGTCGCCCGCTACAAACCCCCTGAATGATTTTCTAGCCCGCGTTGCGCAACAGCAGGCTGCTCCAGCCTTCGATGCGCAGATGACGCACCGGGACCACGCCCCGCGTACGATAGGCCGCGATCACGGAAGTTACCTGGGGCGTCAGCAGTCCCGACAGAATAACCAGCGCCGATGGTGCCAGATGCCGCGCCATCGGCGTTGCCATTTGCCGCAACGGATTGGCGAGGATGTTCGCCAGTACCAGATCGAACAGACCGGCTTGCGCGAACTGCGGCGCGGAGAAGCCGGTGGCTGATATCGCCTGCACCAAATGGCCTGACCCATTGAGCCGGGCGTTTTCCTGCGCCACCCGCACCGATACCGGATCGATGTCACTTGCCAACACGTTTTCCTGCAGCGCCTTGGCCGCCGCGATCGCCAGCACGCCGGTGCCGGTGCCGAGATCGAGCACGCGGCGCGGCCGCCAGGCTTTGAGGACATGATCGAGCAGCAGCAGGCAGCCGCGCGTGGTGCCGTGATGGCCGGTGCCGAATGCCAGCGCCGCCTCGATCTCGATGCCGAGCTTGTTGGGCGGCACCCGCGCGCGGTCGTGATGGCCGTGCACGACGAAACGCCCGGCGCGGACCGGGGCGAGATCTTCGAGTGTCGCCTTGACCCAGTCCTTGGCCTCGACCGTGTCGAAGACGATATTCCGGGCGATGTCCGCACCGGCGGCATTGGTCACGAGTTCGCGCACCAGCCCCTGGTCCGGTGCGACGGCGAAATGCACGGTGACGTCCCAGCGACCGCCCGGACCCTCGAACGCGGCGATCGCCGCCTCGCCCTCGGCAAAGACTTCGGTAAGTATATCGACAACATGCTTGGCGGCGGTTTCGTCGCCAATCGCGAAACCGGCGCGGTAGGTAGCAGGGGTGGAGGTCATTGGGGAACCACGGAAAAAGGTGGAAAGCTCAAACTTGAACAAAGTTCGCTTCGCAATATCGCGAAAAGTTACGCACAGGCAGTTAGAACAACCTTAGATTTTTACCCGTAATTACACTGACAGGAACTAGGGGGCCCTGGTTCCACGAGCATTAAAAACCGAGGTCGATCCGCCATGAATTCTCTCATTTTGTCGTTTTTCAAGGATGAATCCGGCGCCACCGCGATCGAATACGGCCTGATTGCCGCCGGCATCGCGATTGCGATTATCACCGCCGTCAACGGCGTCGGCACTGCGCTCAGCGGCAAGTTTGACACCATCAGCACTTCGCTGAAGTAACCCGATCAACAGGGAATTTGCCAGCCTTATTGCCGGCACAAGAACGAACAACTCTCCTAGCAACTCCCAAGACCGGGCGCTTCGCGGCGTCCGGTCTTTCTGTTTTAGCTCAATTGCAAATCATCGCGGCTCGAATCTGTAGCGAAAATCGCAGCACGGTGCGCCCTGCATCAGCGTCCGGGTGCGGCGGAAGCTGACGTCGCTGCCTTCGATGCCATCGCCAATGCCCGCGAACAACTGCTTCGACCATTCGCGCAGCGCGCCCCGCACCAATGCATCGGCCTTCTCGCGCCCGATCTCGGCGCGCATCGCCCGCATCACCGGCACCAGCACCTGGGCCTGGATCCGGGTCTTTTCCAAAAGCGAAATGCTCGGGTTCACCATGAAGTCGTCGAGTACACCCATCGTCGCATTCCCTGATTGATCGAGCGGTCGCGGGCCGTTCGGTGGTGTCTCAGTTTGAAATTTGATCCCGTCAGTCCTTTCGGGCCTTCAAAGTTTCATGCGCCGCCAAGAAGGATTGGCGTCCTGCCGGAGTACCGCAATAGGCGGTGATGTGAACCAAGATTTCCTTGAGTTCATCGACGCTGACGCCGCTGGCAAGCGCGGCATTTGTGTAGATGCCGAGTTCCTGAAAGCGGCCCAGTCCTGCGAGGATGCCAAGGGTCAGGATGCTTCTGGATTTCTGGTCAAGTCCGGGACGGCTCCAAGCATACCCCCAAGCCAACTCGGTAACGGCTCTTTGAAAAGTCATCATGAATTCATCGGAGCCAGCAATGTTGGCTTCAACGTACTCGTCACCCAAGACCCGCTTTCGAGCTTTCAGCCCCTTTTCAAACAGTTCGTCGCCAGCCATTACGCCCTCCATCCTTGAAAAGCTTACCACATTAGCATCTAGCTCCCCTCACGGAAAGCAGGAGCCGGGACGTGGAGTCGATGGCTGACATTTTTGCGGATAAGAGGTGTTATCGAGCCGAAGCGATAGCAACTCTAAAGGCGGTCAAATCTGGGGTCAGAGTGATCCTGATCACAAGCATTCTAGGAGGCTGTTACTCGGAATCCGGCTGCGCATCATTGGACGCGCTTCGACAGGCCAATCCGGTCGCAGATGCGACAGCGGCGAACTCTCGAGGGAATCATACACTTCTCATGCTGGGCGGTTACGTGGGCACTGTTCCTGGGTTTAGAGGGAACGAGTTGCCAGACACTCTAATGCTGGATGGGACTTCAGATGTCGAACTCGAAGCTTGCCGCCAGTTGCGACCGCTCGGTGAGGCCTATGCGCTAAAATACAACGAGACAATTCTTGCCATGAAAGAGGCGACCAACTGAGACGGCCTTACTTGGGAGACCATTACTCAAATTTCAAACTGAGACACTACCGGCCGTTCACAGTTTATCACCCCTTAACGCAGAACTTGCCCACAGCATCATCCACCGGAACATACCGGGGCCTTCCACAGGCTGGCCTTGCGATTTGCACCGCAAATGCACCGCCTTCTCCATCGGCAATCCCCTGATTTTCCACCACTTGTCCACTGCCACGCATGGTGGGTTTCAGCGCTTGTTAGCCAATTCATCGCCGATTCACAGCGTTTTCCAAAACGAGGCGGCACTCTGGGCGCCGGAACCGGCCGTTAAACACGCGGATGCCAGGATCGCGCCCGTAAATATAACAAGGGGGCTATTGAAGTGGCAAAAATTACCGCAGCTATTGCGATCATGTGTGCGTTGAGTGCTTTCGTGAGCTATCCGTCGGCCGACGAACGCCGTCAGTCCGCGATGGAGACGATTTCGCCGCTGGCGATGAATCAGGTCGTGCGCGTGCTTCCGACGGAAGCCTACGACGCAATCTAGGACGACGCTTTCCGACCATTGAGCAGGGCGTGACGCCGTCGCCGGCGTTGCGCCCTCTCGCTCTCCAACAGGCGCAAGCATCAGTGGTCGCGCGAAAATCGCGGAGACCTGCCGGCTGACACCGTGCGCGCCGTCGCTCCGCTCTCATCCGAACAGCGCGCGGTGATCGCCGAGGATCACCTTCGCGGCATTGTGGCCGGGCGCGCCGGTGACGCCGCCGCCGGGATGGGCGCCGGAGCCGCAATGATAGAGGCCCTTCAACGGCCCGCGATAATCGGCATGGCCCAGCATCGGCCGCGCCGAGAACAACTGGTTCAGCGTCAGCGCGCCGTGAAAGATGTCGCCGCCCAGCAGCCCGAACTGACGCTCGAGATCGAGCGGCGACAGCATTTGCCGGCCGATCACGCTTGCCGCAAAGCCCGGCGCATATTTATCCACGGTCGCGATCATGAGATCGGCCACTTCCTCGCGGTGGTCGTCCCACGACTTTCCGTCCGGCAATTGCGGCGCGACATGCTGGCAGAACAGGCTCGCGACATGCCGGCCGGGCGGGCAAAGCGAATCATCTGATGTCGAGGGGATCAGGAGCTCGACCACCGGTTCGCGGCTCCAGCCATGCTCGCGCGCGTCCTGCCAGGCGCGGTCCATGTAGGCAAGACTGGGCGCCAGGATGATTCCGGCGGTGAGATGATCGCCTTCGCCGGGCAGCGCCGTGAACGAGGGCAAAGCGCTCAACGCCACGTTCATCCGGAAGGTGCCGGAGCCGTTGCGCCAATGGCTGATGCGGTCGAGAAACTCCGGCGCCAATGCGCCTGATGGCACGAGGCGCGTGTAAAGCAGTTTCGGATTGACGCCGGAGACGACGTATTTCGCGCGCACCGTCTCGCCATTGTCGAGAATGACACCGACCGCGCGGTCGCCCTCGACGATCACCTCGCGCACGCCGGCATCCAATTCGATTTCAGCGCCATGGCCGCCCGCCGCGCGGGCCATCGCCTGCGTGATCGCGCCCATGCCGCCGATGGCGTGGCCCCACACGCCCTTCTTGCCGTTCACCTCGCCGAACGCATGGTGCAGCATCACGTAGGCGGAGCCGGCCGCGTAGGGGCTGGCGTAGTTGCCGACGATGGCGTCGAAGCCGAACAGGGCTTTCACCAGGTCGCTCTCGAAGCGTTCGTCCAGCATCTCGCCGGCCGAGCGCGTGAACAGGTCGAGCAGGCTGCGCTGTTGTTCCAGCGAGAGTTTTTTCAGGATGCTGGCGGTGCCGAGCGCATTGAAAGTCTCGCGGATCGCGCCGAGGCCAAAACCCTCGACGATGTTCGGCGGCGCGCGCAACACCAATTGCCGCAACACGTCGGCGATGCCTTCCAGCTCGCGCGTGAATGCGTCGATGCGATCGGCATCGCGGAGGCTTAACTTCATGACGGAATCCCGCGTGCGGCCTTCACCTGTGAGCAGGTAGCTGCCATCGGGAGAGGGGAGGAAATTCTGCGCGCGGCGTTCGACGATGCGCAGGCCGTGATCGGCCAGCTTCAAGTCGGAGATGATCTGCGGGTTGAGCAGGCTGACCGTGTAGGCCGCCACCGAATTGCGAAATCCCGGGTGGAATTCCTCGGTCACGGCGGCGCCGCCGGCCACCTTGCGGCGCTCGACCACTCTCACGCGCAGGCCGGCCATCGCGAGATAGGCCGCGCAGGTGAGGCCGTTATGCCCCGCACCGATGATGACGACGTCTGTTTCGTTCATGTCCGCTTCAAGAAGGTTTGATTAAGCCGTGCCGTTGCGTCGCCCCGGCGCCCTGTCTAGTCCACCATTTTGCGGTTCCTTGCTAGCCATGTTGCCATATGCTCCACTAAACGTCTCTGGCGCGTCCATGCCGGAATCCGCCCACCGGTGCCCGCCGGGTCCACGCCGGAGCTTTCATGAGCCTATCTGAGCCGTCCGCCGCCACGGACCTGTCGTCCGATTCACGGAACCGGCTGGTACTGGTCGTCTACACCGCCGCAATCTTTGTCAGCGCACTGCTGCTGTTCTCGGTGCAGCCGCTGTTCACCAAGATGGTGCTGCCGCGGCTCGGCGGCTCGCCGGCTGTGTGGTCGGTGGCGATGGTGTTCTTCCAGTCGCTGCTGCTCGGCGGCTACGCCTATGCGCATTTCCTGATGCAGCTACGCAACCGCGCAATTCCGGTGGCCGTGCATCTGGTGCTGCTGGTGATTGCCGTGCTGACGCTGCCGCTGTCGATCTCGGGCGGCTGGGGCGATCCGCCGAACTCGGGCTATGCGATCTGGCTGTTGGGCCTGTTTGCGGTCTCGATCGGGCTGCCGTTCTTTGCGCTCGCCGCCAACAATCCGTTGCTGCAGGCCTGGTTCGTCCGCACCGGCCACCCCAGCGGTCCCGATCCCTATTTTCTCTATGCCTCCTCGAATATCGGCAGCTTCCTGGCGCTATTGTCCTATCCGGTGCTGCTGGAGCCGATGTTTACGCTGCGCACGCAGAATCTGATCTGGACCGGCGGTTACGGCCTGCTGATCGTCCTGATCGCAAGTTGCGGCGTCTTGCTGCTGCGTTCGCCGGCCAATGCCGCCGAACTCAATATGCCCGCCGACGATGCGGAGGCGACGGCGCCGTCATGGACGACACGCGCGCGCTGGATATTCCTCGCGGCGGTGCCGTCGGGTCTGCTGATCGCCGTCACCGCGCATATCTCCACCGATGTTGCCGCCGCACCCCTGCTGTGGGTGCTGCCGCTGTCGCTGTATCTGCTAACCTGGGTACTGGTGTTCCAGTCGCGGCCGCTGCTGCCGCACAAATGGATGCTGCTGGGGCAACCGCTGGCGATCGCCGGAGTGATCGTGCTGCTTGCGCTCGGCGTCGAGCAGAATTTGCTGCTGACGCTCGGCGGCCATCAATTGTGTTTCTTCGTCATCGCGATGGCCTGCCATGGCGAACTGGCG
Organism: Bradyrhizobium sp.; assembly: GCA_050726155.1. Lineage (GTDB taxonomy): Bacteria > Pseudomonadota > Alphaproteobacteria > Rhizobiales > Xanthobacteraceae > Bradyrhizobium. The sequence goes on along the minus strand of JBOHIT010000737.1, from coordinate 11,354 downwards.
CGTACCCGCCCGGCCGCCAAATATCTCACCGGCTTCTATGTCGCGCTGTCGTTCGGCGGCATGGTCGGCGGTCTCTTTGCCGGCCTGATCGCGCCGTTCACGTTCTCGTGGATCGCGGAATACCCCATCCTGGTGGCGCTCGCGGTATTGTGTCGGCCGCCGGCGGAAGAGCGTTGGCCACAAGCGACCCGCTGGTTCTGGCCACTGCTCGTGATTGTCGCGGCGGCGTTGATCGTGCCGGCCTATGGCAGCGGCAAGATGTTCACATGGCTGGACACCAATCGGATCTACGTGATCAGCACGGTCGCGATTGTTTCGATGATCCTGGCGATCCTGCTGAAAGCGGATCGCTTGAAGCTCGCTGCGGTGGTGACGTTGGCGCTGGTGCTGCTGCGCACCTACCCCTCCGACGACGGTCGGGTGGAAACCGTGCGCAGCTTCTTCGGCGTCCACAAGATCGTGGTGACCTCGAACGGCCAGTATCACGTGCTGATGCACGGCACTACGATTCACGGCGCCGAAAAATTCAAGAATGACGATGGCACGCCGGTAACCGGGCGCCCCGAGCCGATTACCTATTATCACAAGGATGGCGGCATCGGTCAGGCGATCGCGGCGATACGCGCGCGCAAGGGTGCGCCGTTGCGGGTCGCCGTGATCGGGCTCGGCTCCGGCACGCTGACATGCGCCTCGTTGCCGGGCGAAGACTGGAAATTCTTCGAGATCGACCAGACCATGGTCGATACCGCGCGCGATCCGAAATATTTCACCTATATCCAGAACTGCGAGCCGGACCTGAAGCCCGTGATCGGCGATGCGCGGCTGACCTTCGCGCGCGAGCCGAACGGTGTCTACGACCTGATCATCGTCGATGCCTATTCGTCGGATGCGATCCCGATCCATCTGGCGACCGAAGAGGCGATGGAGATTTACAAGGAAAAGCTGGCGCCGCAAGGCGTGGTCGCGATGCACGTCTCCAACCGTCATCTTGAACTCTCCAGCGTCGTCGTCGGCATTGCCGACGCCAACGACATGAAGAGCTGGGTCTTTAGCGAGGATTCCGGGCGCGACAGTGAGTACATCTTCTCGACTTCGGTGGTGGTGTCGGCGCGGCAGGAGGCCGATGTCGGCTCGCTCGCATCGTCGGACAAATGGGCCGAGACCGAAGCCGAGGACCACCAGCGGGTCTGGACCGACGATTATTCCAATGTACTCGGCGCGGTCTGGCGAAGATTGCGGGACGGCGAACAATAGGCCGCCGACGGCCATTCGACCGGCGACAGGACTGACGGGATTACGTCGAATTAATTTGGTCCTGCGTTTGGCTCGAACTACGGTTCGCAGGTGGACCCGTGATTGAGGAGTCGCAAATGCTGGGGACCCCTGTGATCTCGCGCCGCGCGGCGTTCGCGGCCCTTTCGGTGCCTGCAGTGAACGTATTGGCAAGCGGCGCGCGCGCAGCACCGCTGGCGGATGCCGACGCATTTCGCGACGTCTGTTTCCTCACACCGCAGTCAATCGAGGGGCCGTATTATCTCGATCCCGGACTGGTCCGCAGGAAGATCGCCGAGGGTCGGGCAGGTGTCCCGCTGCGGGTGGATTTGCGCGTCATCGACGGCGCCACCTGCAGGCCAAGCGAACAGGCCCGCATCGACATCTGGCATGCCGATGCGCAGGGGATCTATTCGGGCTACAAGGACCAGGGCGACAAGCAGGATCTCTCGACCATCGGGCAAAAATTTCTCCGCGGTACGCAATTCACTGACAGCAGGGGCGCAGTCAGTTTTGAGACGATCTATCCCGGCTGGTACACGGGCCGCGCCACCCATATTCACTTCAAGGTGCTTCTCGACGACCGCAATATCCTCACCGGTCAAATGTATTTTCCTGACGCGGTGAACGAATTCATCTACGCAAATATTCCCGCCTATGCAGACCGCCTTGGTCCGCGCGTGGTCGTCAATGCCAACGACCGGTTCGCGAATTTCAACGATCCGGATCGGTTGAGCTTCTGCGCCATCAAGGAGGAGCGCGACTGCTATGCGGTGTCGCTCGTTCTGGGCGTGGATCGCTTTGCCGTTGCGCAGGCGGAGCGGCCGTCGCGCGCGGTGCCGGTGCCGGAGCAGCCGGCCGTGGAGCGGGTGCGGCTGCTGATACCCGGCTTCAGCGTCAAATGAACTCTCCGGCGCGGCAGGCGTTTTAGGCGCGGTCTGGCGAAGATTGCGGGACGGCGAACAATAGGCCCATTGCGATAATGCGTTGCGGGTCTATGGTTCGGCGCCCGCAACAGCAATGGAATTTCGCCATGGCCAACTTCACGCCCGTCTCGGCTGCGATCGGCGGCGCGCTGATCGGCCTTTCCGCCGTGCTGTTGATGCTGCTGACCGGCCGGATCGCCGGCATCAGCGGAATCTTTGCGGGGCTCCTGAACATCCGAAGCGAAGACAAGGCCTGGCGCATCGCCTTCATCACGGGGCTGCTGCTGGTTCCCGTCATCGCCGGATGGATCGGCTACGGGATGGCGGCGCCGAAGTTGCCGGCGAACTGGACCATCATCGTGGTGGCCGGATTGTTGGTCGGCTTCGGCACGCGGCTCGGCGGCGGCTGTACCTCCGGTCACGGCATTTGCGGCATCGGGCGGCTGTCGGTGCGCTCGATCGCCGCGACCGTCGTCTTCATGGTGACGGCGGTCGTGACCGTGGGCATTGCCCGTCACGTGGTGGGAGGCTGAGCCATGGAAATGGTCTTGCGGATCGTGGCGCCGCTGGTGTGCGGCCTGATCTTCGGAACGGGCTTGCTGGTCTCCGGAATGGTGCAGCCGACCAAGGTGCTCGGCTTCCTCGATATCTTCGGCGCGTGGGATCCAAGCCTCGCGGTGGTGATGGCGGCGGCGCTCGCCGTCGCGGCACCGGGCTTCATGCTGGCCCGGCAGCGCACCCAGCCGGTGCTGGCCGGACGGTATTTCTGGCCGGGCAAATCCGGCATCGATGCGCCGCTCGTGCTGGGAGCGGGGCTGTTCGGCATTGGATGGGGTCTGGTCGGACTGTGCCCGGGGCCGGCGCTGGAGAGCCTTGCGACGCTGTCGCCCGGCGTGATCGTCTTCGTCGTTGCGATGGCCGGCGGGATGCTGCTTCACGATAAATGGCAGGCATCGCGGCCGGTGATCGGTCACGATGAACCGGCTGTTCGCGCCGCGGATGGGTAAGCCAGTACTAGCGGTTGGCCTAAATATTAGGCGAGGATGCAGGCGAATAGCTGTGGCTTTGGACCAATGACCGCCCGACGGAACTTGGCGGGTGCGGTTGCGCGGGTTATGTACGTATCCTTGTCGTGAGTCCAAATCATTGTCTGTGCGGAAATGCGCGATTTCAGGATAATCAAAAGCCGGCACTTTCACCGGCTGCAGCGACGGCACTTCATCATATTCGACGTGTTGCCGTCCCTCGGCACGCTGGTCGCGCTGGGCCTGCTGTTCTATCGGCCGATCGGCAGGCTTGAGATCGGCCTGTTTTTCGGGATGTGGCTCATCACAGGTCTCGGGCTTACGGTCGGCTATCACCGGCTGTTCACGCACCGCGCCTTCGCGACCTCCACGCCCGTGAGTTGCCTGCTCATCATCATGGGTTCGATGGCTGGGCGCGGACCGATGATGTCGTGGGTCGCGATGCAACGGCGGCATCATGAGCTTTCCGATCACGACGGCGATCTGCATTCGCCGAATTTGCATGGCGCCACCGTTCTCGGCCGTCTGCGCGGTTTCGTACATGCGCATTTGACCTGGATGATCGAGCACGATTATCCGAACGTCGCGCACTATGTGCCCGACCTGATGCATGAGCGGACGCTGGTCGCGGTGAACCGGTATTATTATGCGTGGGTGTTGCTGGGGTTGCTGATTCCAGCTGTTATCGGTGGTGTCGTCACCGGCACGGCCTGGGGCGCCGTTGCCGGATTTCTCTGGGGCGGCATCGTGCGCATGTTCGTGGTCGAGCAGTCGATGTCCGCGATCAACTCATTGATGCACAGCTTTGGCTCGCGGCCTTATCGGACCCGGGACGACAACAGCCGGAATCTCGGCGTCATGGCGTGGCTGGCCTGGGGCGAGGGCTGGCACAACAACCACCACGCGTTTCCGTATTCGGCGGCGTTCGGGTTGCGCTGGTTCGAATTCGACCCCGGATATCGCTTCATCCGCCTGCTTGCACTGCTGGGGCTTGCGTGGAACGTCAAGGTGCCCAGCCCCGAGAAGATCGCCCTCCGCCGCATGCATGAGCCGGCGCTCGGGGAGGCAGATCTCGAACGTGGCTAGTTTCGCTCCGAGGCGAGTACGTTCGGCAGAGCCGCTGCTGATCCCGGGCCGCGACGGAAATTGAACATGACCGGGACCGTGGACTGATGCTGTTCAACGGTTATCCGTTTCTGCTCGGCTTCCTCCCGGCTGCGATCCTGCTCTGCCGGCTTGCCGATCCCTATCCGGAGTTGCGGCTCTGGACGCTGGTGATGCTGTCGCTGGCGTTCTATGCCTTCGGCAATCCACCGTTCATCCTGCTGTTGGTGCTGTCGATCCTGATCAACTGGCTCGCGGCGCGGGCCTATGCCAGCACCAAATTGTCCGGCATCATCACGGCGGCGATCGTCGCCGACCTCGCGGTTCTCGCTTACTTCAAATACACGAACTTTCTCGGCTACAATCTCGGCCTGGTGCTGGGACAGCCGATGCCGGTGCTCGACATTGCGCTGCCGCTCGGCATTTCGTTCTTCACTTTCCATCACATCATGTATCTGGTCGATCTGCGCAAGGGCAAGGCGCCGCTCTACTCGCTCGGCCGTTACGCGCTCTACATCGCCTTTTTCCCGCAGGCGCTGGCCGGACCGCTGGCGCGCTGGTCGCAGGTGATGGATCAGTTCGGCAGCAAGATCTATGCGCCGGGCTGGCAGCGTGAGTTCTGTCTCGGCATTTCCTTCATCGCGATCGGCCTGTTCGAGAAGATCTTTCTGGCCGATCGGCTCGGCCACATCATCGATCCGATCTATGCGCGGGCGCTGTCAGGTCCGGTGACAAACGGCGACGCGTGGCTGGCGCTGAGCTTCAACGTCCAGATCCTGTTTGATTTTGCCGGCTATTCCGACATCGCCATCGGTCTAGGTCTGCTGTTCGGCGTCAAACTGCCGTTCAATTTCAACGCGCCGTTTCGTTCGACCAGCATTCAGGATTTCTGGCAGCGCTGGCACATCACTCTGATGATGTTCCTGCGCGACTACGTGTTCTACCGGCTCGCCAACGCCCGCATTCTGCCCCGGCGTTTTCTGCCCCTGCAGTTCTTCTTCGCCATGTTGCTGACGATGGCGCTGTGCGGGCTGTGGCACGGCGCCAGCTGGAGCTTCGTAATATGGGGCGCGCTGCACGGCTGTGCGCTCGTGGTCTGCGCGCTCTGGCGCCGCTACGGTCCGGGAATGCCGTCATTGCTCGGATGGGCACTGACGGTGATGTTCGTGCTCCTGACCGGCGTGGTCTTCCGTGCCGGCACATTGGAAGCCGCCTGGCATATCTTTCAGGGCCTCGCCATTCCGCCCGATCCCGGGCGCAAGTACGTCACGGCGATCTATATCGTGCCGCTGTTCGCCTTGCTGCCTGCCAGTCAGGGCATCATCGAATTGCTGACGCGCCGGCCGCGACCTTGGCTCGCGGCCCTGGTCGGCGTCGGACTGCTCGCGCTATTGATAGAACTTGGAGGACGCAACGCCAATGGGTTTGCCTACTTCTACTTCTGATCGGCCGGATCAATGGAGCAGCAGCCTGGCGGCCTGTCTCGGCGCGCTCGTCATCGGTGCGGTGTTGTTGTTCGGCCTGATGATCGCGATCGATCCCTACGACACCGGCAAGTTCGGCTGGCTCGGCATTGACGGCGTCGACGATCGCGACACCCACACCGCAACGGCAAGCCGTGCCCGCGATCCGCTATTCGACTCGGCCATAGTCGGTAATTCGACGGCGCAAATGCTCCATCCGGTGAAGCTGTCGCAGGCGACAGGCCTCCGCTTTGTCCAGCTCTACATGACAGGCGGAAAGCCCCGCAAGCAACTCGCGGTACTCGATGCCTTCCTGCGAAATCATCGACAAGTGGGCGCGCTGGTATTCGTCACCGATCCCTTGTGGTGCGTCCATGAACTCGTGGACTACCCAGGGGACTACGTTAACCCGTGGCTCTATGACGACAGCTTGATAGCCTATGCGGTGCGGCTGCTGTCCTGGCCGGCGATCGAGCATCTGTCGCAACGAATCTCGATCGGTTTGGGTTGGCGCAAACGCAACGAGCCGAATGGCTATTTCAGCTATGAGGACATCTGGCATCCGGGTGTATTCCGGGAAATAGACCCGCCACGGGATTCCGTGCCGGTGGAATCCGTCGCGGTTCGCGAGACGTTTCCTGAAATTGCGCTGCTCGATGCGGCTGTCAAGCGGCTTCCGGCCGGCGTCTCCGTCGTGGTGGTCGTTCCGCCGACATTCCATACGACCATCGCGAAACCCGGCACGCCTGCAGCGGCCGAGCAGGATGCCTGCAATGCCGCGCTGAAACGCGTTGTAGCCGGTCGCCCACACAGCAACTTCATCAACTACCGGGTCGACAACGCGCTGACCCTTGATACCGCCAACTTTGCCGACTTCGTTCACTATCGCCCCGGCATTGCCGACAGGATGGTGGAAGGGATTGTCGACAGCATCAAGTTCGGCGAAGGCGCCAAAATCGATTTCTGATCAATCCGCGCCGGCGGCAAGGTCCTCGAAGCGCCGTCCGAGCCACAACGTGCGTGCAAGATTGCGCTGGATCTTGCCGCTGGTGGTCTTTGGAAGCGTTCCGGGCCGGATCAGCACAATGTGACGCGCGAACAGCTCATGCTGCTCGGTCACGTTCTCGCGGATCAGCCCTTTCATCTCGGCCGGATCGATCCGGTTACGCTCGGTGCGCTCGATCTCCTGCACGATGACAAGGGTTTCCTCGCCGTGCCCATCGGCTACGGCGAACGCCGCGCCGCAATTGGCCCGGAACGCCGGATGCGCGGCCTGGACGGTTCGTTCGATATCCTGCGGATAATGATTGATGCCCCGGACGATGATCAGGTCCTTGATCCGGCCGGTGACGTACAACTCGCCGGTCTCGTCGAGAAAGCCGAGGTCGCCGGTGCGCAACCATCGTGCGGCGTCTTCCTCACCGGCGAGGCTTGCATCGAGTGCGGCCGCGGTGGCTTCGGGGTTTTTCCAGTAGGCGTGCGCGACATTCGGTCCGCTCACCCAGATTTCGCCGACGGTGAGAGGGGGCAGGCGCGTGCGCTGGTCCGGATCGACGATGGCAATCTGCTCGTTGATCAGCGCGCGGCCGCAGCCGACCAGTAGCTGTGCGTCTGCGGCATCTGTTGGAGGGGTGATCGCATGCGAGTTTAGGGCTGAACGGCTGATGCGGCGCGTGACGTGCTCCGCACCGCGGCCTCCGCCCGAGATCAGCAAGGTTGCTTCGGCCATGCCGTAGGCCGGGAAGACCGCGTCAGACTGGAAGCCATGGCCAGCGAAGGTCGCGATGAAACGGTCGATGGTTTCGGCGTGCACCGGCTCGGCGCCGTTGAGCGCGACCTTCCAGCCGGAGAGGTCGATCCCCTGCATCTGGTCGGCGCGATACCGGCTGACGCAGTGGTCATAGCCGAAATTCGGGCTGCAGCCGACCTCCGCGCGGTAATCATGGATCGCGCGCAGCCAGTTCAGCGGCCGCTGCGTGAAGGTGTTCGGCGCCATCAACACACAGAGCGACCCGACATAGAGCGTCTGCAGCGCGTTCAGGATCAAACCCATGTCATGATAGAGCGGCACCCAGTTGACGTAGGTTGATTGCTTCGTGTTGCCGAGCGCGCAGCGGATCATTTCCAGATTGGCCAGCAGGTTGGCGTGGCTGACCGCGACGCCCTTTGGCTCCGATGTGGAGCCCGAGGTGTATTGCAGGAAGGCGATGTCCTGTACCTGCGGCAGCGGCACGTCGGCGCTTGTTTGCGTGACCGGCGAGAGATCCACCGACAACCATTGCAGCCCTTCGCGCAGGAAGCGTGTCTGTAGATCGCCTCGGATCGCGAATGCGGTGCTGGTGAGCGCGACCACCGGTTCGCAATTGGCGATGATTGCCGCACTCGAATCGCGAGCGCCTTGCCGGCGCGGCATCATCATCGGTACCGCGATCACGCCGGCGATCAGACATCCGAAGAAGGCGATCATGAATTCGAGGCCGGGCGGAAACACCAGCAGCGCGCCTTCGCCGGGCCGGGCGACGCCGCTCAATCGCGCCGCGAGCGCGTTGGCGGCGTCATGCAGTTGGCGAAAGCTGAGGACGGCTTCCTCGGTGCCGCGGTCGGACAGGAAGATGTAGGCGCGTTCGTCAGGCTGGCTTTGGGCCCGCCTTGCGAGCAGTTCGACCAGCGAGGAGAACGTTTCCATGGCGGCCAGCAATGTCTGCCGGTGGCAGGTTCAGGCAGCTGAACGGGTTGCGCGTTTCTCGGCGAGATGCCGGGATAATGCATCGATCGTCGGATAGTCGTAGAAATCATCGGTCGAGAGTTCGAGGCCGAGCTTTTCCTCGATCTCGAGCATGACGTAAACGACCATCGCCGAGTCGAGCCCGATGCGGCTGAACTTGGCGTCGGTTTTAACCCGGTCCTTTGCGATCCGCAGCACGTTGGCCAGCGAAGTCACGCAGAGCTCTGAAATTTCTTGTTGTGTCATATGCAGCCCAGTCCCAAGCCCGATGACATTACGGACGCTTCGTCCGTTGTCAATTTGGCCAGCCGACTGAGATGTTGATGACTTGAATCGCGGCGGGATGGACTGCCTGTTTTTGCGTCAATCCTGATAGGTGAACAGCCCGCGTGGCTGATAATTGGGGCGCGGCTGGTAATAGCCCTGCGGCGCCGGGGCGTAGCCGCGGTTGTCATAATATTGCTGTTGCTGTTGCTGTTGCGGATAGGCCTGCTGCGCGCCGTAGAGGCGGCGCTCGCGCGGCGCTGGATAGCGGGCCTCGTTGGAACTGCCGTCGGCCGGATAGATGTAGCCGTCATCGGCGCGCGCCTGCGGCGCCACGCCGGCCTGCGGTGCGATCACGACCGGATCGCCGGCGGCGTTGGTTTGCTGTTCGTATTGCTGTGCCGGGGCGCGGCGCGCGACGGCATTGTTGCGCGGCCGCGGATTGCGCGCCAGCGCCACCTGCGACGAGCCTGTCAGGGTCACCGTGGTATTCAGCACGCCTTCCTGCTTTACCAGCGCATAGAGCTTCGAGGCGTTGTCGCGCGACAGCCGCACGCAGCCATGGGAAGCGGGCGAGCCGAGGCGGTTGACGGAATCGGTGCCGTGAATGGCGTGGCCCTGCTTGGTGAAGAAGATCGAATGCGGCATCGGCGCGTCGTCGAATTCCTTGGAGAAGTGATCTTCCTCCATGCGGAAGGTGCGGAAGCTGCCGTTCGGCGTCTCATAGGAAGGAAGCCCGCTCGACACCGGCCAGCGATAGCGCGCGACGCCGTCGACGGCGACGGTCATCTGCTGGCTGTCCTTGTCGACGGTGATGGCGACTTTGGCCTGCGCGGCGCCGGTGGCGAACAGCATCAGGAAGGTAGCGGCAACGAGGAAGGAACGCATTTTAACTGTGGCCTCCAGGCCTTTTACCGAAACGCCATGAATGCAAGCGTCGCGGCTCTCCGTCCCCCGGCATCCAATATGCCCGGAATCCGGCCTCCGTTCCAGTGGCCTGCAAGTGCATCGTTAATGCGCGCCACGGCACAAACAAGGCGGCGAGGGGGCTGAATCCGGCTGCAGGTGCTGACTTTTTCGCGAGCAGTAGTGGCACGGGCCGCCGCGAAACCACCCCGGCCGCGCAACTTTTCCGCCGCACCGGCGTTACACAATCCCGCCCCGATGCTTCCCACGCCGGCCTTAAGGAATCCAGATGAAGCGAACCAGGGTCAAGACGGCAGCGCTGCCTGTCATGTTTCCGCTCCGGCTCGCGCTCGCGGTTGCCGCCATCCTGCTTGCGCTGCTGGCGATCCCCCATGCCGGCAACGCCCAGGGCATCGTGCGCGGTGCCCAGGAGGGATCCTATGAAGGTAACCGGATCGCCGGTCCTGTGGGTGGCGTGGTCGGTGGTGCGGTTGGGGCCGGCGTCGGCGGCGCCATGGGCGCGGTCAAGGGTGTGTTCGGGATTCCGAATGGCGGTTACCGGCGCTGCCGCGGCTACTACAATCGTCATGGGCATTTCAGGTGTTACCGGTAACACGCGCGCTCGCGCGTCAGTTCTTCAGCCGATACCCGGTCTTGAAGATCCACCACACCAGACCCATGCAGACCGCGAGAAAGCCGAGCGTCATGCCGACGCTCAAGGCGACGCTGACGTCGGCGATTTCGTAAAAACTCCAGCGGAAGCCCGAGATCAGGTAGACCACCGGATTGAGCAAGGTGATGGTGCGCCAGCCCGAGGGCAGCATGTTGACCGAGTAGAAGCTGCCGCCCAAAAATGTCAGCGGCGTCACCACCAGCATCGGGATCATCTGCAGCTTCTCGAAACCATCGGCCCAGATGCCGATGATGAAGCCGAACAGGCTGAAGGTCACCGCGGTCAGCACCAGGAAGGTCAGCATCCACCAGGGATGCATGATGTGCAGCGGCACGAACAGCGCGGCGGTGGCGAGGATGATCAGGCCGAGGATGATCGATTTGGTCGCGGCGGCGCCGACATAGCCGAGCACGATCTCGAAATACGACACCGGCGCGGACAATAGTTCATAAATCGTGCCGACGAATTTCGGGAAGTAGATTCCGAACGAGGCGTTGGCGATGCTCTGCGTCAGCACCGACAGCATCACCAGCCCCGGCACGATAAAGGTGCCGTAGCTGACGCCGTCGACTTCGGTGATGCGCGAGCCGATCGCGGCACCAAACACCACGAAATACAGCGAGGTCGACACCACGGGCGAGACGATGCTCTGTAGCAGCGTGCGCCAGGTGCGCGCCATTTCAAACAGATAGATGGCCTGGACGGCGCGCCAGTTCATGGTGCCCTCACCAGGCTGACGAAGATGTCTTCCAGCGACGATTGCGTGGTGTCGAGGTCGGAGATGCGGATGCCGGCGTTGCGGAGGTCGCTCAAGAGACTGGTGATGCCGGTGCGGTCGCCCTTGGTGTCGTAATTGTAGGTTATCGCGCGGCCGTCCTCGGACAGTTCGAGGTTGTAGGCGGCCAGCGCCTCGGGGATCGCCTCGACCGTGCCCTGCAAATACAGCTTGAGATGTTTCTTGCCGAGCTTTTGCATCAGCCCGGCCTTGTCCTCGAC
>JBOHIT010000736.1:0-7707 GCA_050726155.1 Bradyrhizobium sp. | reverse complement strand
TCGTCACGCTGATCGTCGAAGAAGCCAGCGGCCGCCCGATCGCCTTCAACGCCCTGTCGGTGATGTCAGTCGAACTCGACGGCGAGCCGCAGCAAGTCACCCATCTCGGCCTCGTCATGGTCGATCCTGATGTGCAGGGGCAGGGGCTGTCCTGGGTGTTGTACGGCCTGACCACGCTGGTGCTGTTCGCGCGCGACGGTTTGCGCCCGAAATGGATCTCGAACGTGACGCAGGTGCCGGCGGTGTTCGGCATGGTCTGCGACACGTTCTCGGATGTGTATCCGTCACCGGATGCCAACACGCGGCAGAGCTTTGCCCATCTGCAACTGGCGCGCGGCATCATGCGCGAGCATCGCGCGGTGTTCGGCGTCGGCGCTGAGGCCGGCTTCGACGAGGCGCGCTTTGTCATCACCGACGCCTATACCGGCGGATCGGACGCGCTGAAGAAGAGCTACGATGTCGCGCCAAAACATCGCGATGAACAATACAACGCGTTCTGCCGGCGCGAACTCGATTACGGCAGGGGCGACGATGTGCTGCAACTCGGCCGCGTCGATCTCGCCGGCGCGCGCCGCTATCTGCAGCGCGAGGTGCCGGCCGGCTCGATGCCGGCGCTGCTGGCGGCCTCGGCCGTGCTGGCGCTGCAACGCCTCGTGCTGCCGCTGGTGCACTGGCTGGACGATACGCGCACGTTCGGCACCCTGCGGCCGCGCACCGGGAGCGGCCGATGACCGCGAGCATGATCGCCGATTCCATCGTCAATCTCTGCGGCGCGCTCGGGCTTTGCGTCGCCATGTTCGCGCTCCACCGGCGCGATCCCAGAAGCCCGCTGACCCAGCGCCTGCTGTTGCTGCTCGGCGTGGTCGCGCTGCTGTTTCTCACCCGCGGCGTCGCGTGGTGGAGTGGAAGTGCTTTGCTCGACCGGCTGTCGCTGATCCCGGCAGCCCTGGTGCCGCTCGGCGCGCTCATCGTCACCGAAGGTATTTTGCGGCGTCACGCGCCCCGCGCCGCCAAGATCGCGGCTTTGGCCGGCGCCGTCGTCATCGGCCTTGGCGGCGCCTTCGGGCTGGAGAGCTACACCACGCCCTACGCGATCGTGCTGGCGGTATTCCAGCTTGCGGGATTTGCCGTGTGCGCGTGGCTGCTGGCGACGCGGGACCGCCATTCGCTGCTGGCCTCGGAGAACCGCAGCATCGGCCGGCTCGCGGCCGGCGCCCTGATCGTGATCCCCTTCATCGTGACGGATTTCCAGGCGCTGGCGCCGGACATGCCGGTGCGACTCGGTGCGCTCGGCGCCCTGCTGGTCGTCACCGCCGTGCTGATTGCCGGGGGCGGCACCGAGACGCGGCGTCAGGGTATTCTGATGACGGCGTTGCGGCTGGTGAGTTCCGCAGCGCTTGGTGCGGCCGCCGCCTGCGTCAGCTCGGATGTCGATGCCGCGCAAATCATGCGCTTTTGCGCGATCGCGATTGCCGGCGTGCTGACGATCGGCCTGATGACCGACACGTTGCGCGCGCTGTTCGACGCCGAGGTGCCGGGGGTGCTGAATTCCGTCGCGGCCTCCAGCGCCCGTACCCGCGACGAATTGATCGCGGAACTGGCGCGCCATCCGATGTTCGAAAGCGCCCGGCGCTATCGCGAAGGCGATCTTTCCGCCTACGATCCGCCATTATTGCGGAACCTGTTGTCGACGCGGCGGGTGTTGCGCCGTCCCGAAGCGCCATGGGGGCTTGCCGCGACCGATCCCGCGGTCGAGCGGCTGATGTCGCTGATGAAAGCCGGCAGCGCCACGCATGCCGTCATTTTGTCGCATCAACCGGTCGACCTGCTGGTGCTGGCCGTGCCTGTGATTTCGGCAGACCCGGCCACCGAAACCGCGCTCGCGCTGGTGCGGCGCATCCTCGCATTGACGCCGGAAGCGGCGTGACGGATGACATCGAAATGTGTTAGGTGCCTGCTATATAGCGCGGCGGATTATTGACAGGTGCGGCTGATGGATAAGCAAGCGATGCGCGAGGAGGCCGAGCGCCTGATCCGCGAGACCATGGCCAAGAAGGCCCTGACCATCAAGCAGGGCAATACGCGGATCGAGACAACGTGCGGCAAATGCGGCGCGCCAAACCGGCTGCAGGCCGAAAAGGGCGCGACCCGCGTCAAATTCGCCTGCAAGCAATGCGGCCACAAGCAAGAGACGCTGTAGAAAAAGGCGCTATCGCGGAATGTGTAAGGCGGGTTTAATTCAGGCGTCTTGTCCGCCGTAGCTCGGAGAGCGAAGGCGGAAAGCCGTAACCCGCCATCTCGTCAGACGACGCGGCGGGTCACGCTTCGCTAACCTGCCCTACGATTTTTGCGCCTCGTCGCTGCTCTCGCTCAGAACAGGCCCGGCAGCAACATCGCGACCCGTTGGCGATACTTGCGGTATTCGTCACCGAAGAACGCGACCAGGTCGCGCTCTTCCAGCCAGATGCCGACGAAGATGTAGGCCGTCGTCACCGACGCGAACAGCAGGTGACCCAGCGTCATCAGCGGCGTCGACCAGAAGGCGATGATGAAGCCGAGATAGATCGGATGCCGGATCAGGCGATACAGCCCCGGCGTCTTGAACTTGATGGGGGCGGCGATGCGTCCGGCGAAATGCGTCACCACCTGGGTCAATCCGAACAGCTCGAAATGGCTGATCAGGAATGTGCTGTAGAGCACGATCAGCCAGCCCATGAAGCCACCGGCCATCGCAGCCCCTGCGAACATGGGACCTTCGATGTTCCAGACCACCGCCGGCATCGGCTGCCATTGCCAGAACAGCAGGACCAGGCTCAAGCTCGCCAGCAGGACATAGGTCGAGCGTTCGATCGCCGGTGCGGCGAAACGCGCGAACAGCTTTTTGAAACCCTGCCGCGCCATGCCGCTGTGCTGCACGGCGAAGATCGACATCAGTATCAGGTTGATCAGCAACGCCGCCGGCAGCGAGGATGCCGGGCCGCTGTTGATGGTCTTGGGTACGACAAGCCGCGAAACGAAGCCGATCGCGTAGAGAAAAGTGCCGAGGAAAATCAGATAGGCGACGCCGCCGTAACAGAGGGCGAGCATTCTCATCGCAAAGGAAGGGATCGGCGTTGCGGCGTTGCGTGGGCCGGTTTGCATCGTAATCGACATGTTTAGCCTCCTTGAAATATGCGGTTGTGTGGAAATCGTTTCGCTCAACTTGCCTCAGGCGGCGCACTTGCGGAGCTTCGCCGCCTTTGCAAACACCTCGTCGATCGGGCCGCGGTAGAGGCGCGCGCTGTCCGGTTGGCGTTGATCGAGCTTTCGTTGCGTGAACAACACGGCCTGCTGCTCGTGATGGGCGATCGCGGCCGCAACCCGGCCATTGAGGAATCGCCTTAAGTGCGCGAGCAGGAAGAGGGCCTTCCTCAGCATGGTTGGCGTCGTTGCGGACCGAGACGGCGCAAGCATCCGCATCGAACGATCGCCTTGCCGCACGACAACGAGCCGTCTGGCGGAATATCCGGTCAGGTGGGAATCTGGTGAGCCGATCATCTGGCGTCTCCGGTTGAATGATGATTGACCCGTCTGTAAATTGAGATGCTCCCTCGCGCTTTGGGGACTCCTTCAGGAGGGGTTTGTTTTTCCTCCGTGAGAGGTTGTTTTCGATCCGCATCGGCGAGGCCTCCGGTCGAGGTGGTAATGAAATACCGTTTTTCCGACTTCGAGATCGACCTCAGCCAGCAGGAGCTGCGACGCGCGGGCGTTTCCGTCCACATCGAGCCGCAGGTCTTCGATCTCATCGTTCATTTGGTGCGTAACCACGATCGGGTTGTCAGCAAGGATGAGCTGATCGACACGATCTGGAATGGCCGGGCCATCTCCGAAGCCGCGTTCTCCAGTCGCATCAATGGCGCGCGGCGCGTGCTCGGCGACAACGGAACGGATCAGCTTTTCATCCGGACATTGCACCGGCGTGGCTTCCGGTTCGTCGGCGATGTTCAGACGGTCGGAGCGTCGGACGCCGACGCGGTCCGGCTTGTTCCTGACGATGCCGTTGCGGCGGGCGACGTTCCGGCACGGGTTTCGATTTCCGCCGAATTGTCGCAGCTCGACGATGTCGTCTCGGAGGCCGTGAAGGCGGAGGCGATCACGCGATCGTCCATCGCCGTGCTGCCGTTCGGCAACATGTCGAACGACCCGGAGAACGACTATTTCAGTTACGGGCTGACCGAAGACATCATCCGCCTGCTCGCCCGCAACCGCTGGCTTTCGGTGATCTCGCGCCACTCGACGATCGGCTTCGGGGGACGCGTAGTCGATGCGCGCGAAGTCGGAGCCCAACTCGGCGTCAGCTATGTGATGTCCGGCAGCGTTCGCAAGAGCCGCGACACGGTACGGATCACGGCGGAGCTCGCCCGCGCCGCGGATGGAAAACAGCTTTGGTCCGACAAATACGACCTTCAGCTCGAGAATATCTTCGACATCCAGGAGGAGATGGCACGCCAGATCGCGGCCACGATCGAACCGGAGCTGTCGAAGGTGGAGCAGCAGCTCGCCGCCCGCAAGGCGCCGGAAAACCTCGACGCCTGGGATTGCTACCAGCGCGGGCTGTGGAATCTATGGCGATTCACCACGCCGGGGTTTGACGAAGCCGAAGTCTATTTTCAGCGCGCGATTGAAGTCGATCCGGATTTCGCCCGTGGCCATGGCGCGCTCGGCTACGTCAATGTCCAGCGCTCGCTGTATGACCATCCGAGGGATCGCGCGGCGCGGCTGGAAACGGCATTGCGCCAGTCGCGTGTCGCCGTGGCGCTCGATGACCTCGATTGTTTTTGCCACTGTGCGCTTGGACGGGCGCTGAGCCTGACGCGTCAGAATGACGAAGCGCTGGCTGTCATCGACCTGTCGCTGGAACTCAATCCAAGCTTCGCGCAGGGATATTTTGCGCAAGGGTTCAATCTGCTGTGGCACGGGCGGGAGATCGAAGCGGAAACGCTGCTCGATCGCGCCACCATGCTCAGTCCACGCGACAGCCATCTGTGGAGTTTCCACCACGTGCGCGCCTGGACGCATTTCTCGCTTGGCGAGTATGACGTCGCGGCCGAGTTCGCCCGCAGGGCGACCCGGCAACCCAATGTCACGTACCGGGCCTTCGCGACGCTGGTGGCGTCGCTCGGCCGTCTCGGCGAGAAGGCGCAGGCCGAAGCGGTGGCCGCCGAACTGCTGCAACGCAAGCCGGACTACCGAACGGATACCGCGCGACAGGAACTGTTCTTTTGCAACGATCAGGGTTTCGTCGACCGCTTCACCGCAGGGCTGCGTGTCGCCGGCATCTCCGGCGGCTAAAGTCTTTAACGCGTCATCTCGTCAGGCCACGCGGCAGGTTGCATGATCGCCACCTGCCCACGATCCCGGCTCGACTTACGGCGTGCAGTGACCTGGCGTACCGGTCGGGTTCTTCGGAGTGATCACCGATCCGCAGAGCGATCCTCCGGTTGCCCAGACGGCAAAGCCGTAGCCGCCGACGCTAACTTCAAGGCCAATATAACCCTTGTCGGTAACGAGGCTGAATTTTCCGCCGTTGACCGTGTCGAGTTCATTCATGGACAGTTCGTTCATGATCTTCTCCCGTTGAGTGTGCCATTGACCGGATTGACGATCGCGCAATTTGCCATTCGGGCGAGACCATTCCCGCCAGCCGTGATCACGAAAATACGCAGGCCGGACAGAAACCGTTGTGACGATGGTCACATAGCGTATTGCAGCATCTGGAATTTCCGCGGCGCCTCATGAAAGCTCGCGATGCTCTCAAGGCAACGTCACGATTTCCTCTGATAGCCCCGTCACAGTCGGCGCAATTTGCCGCGTCTAAACCTCCATCATGGATGGCGGGAATGATCCCCCACCAAGCACTGGAGAAGACCAAGATGAATCAGCTCAACAACAATAAAACCGACGAACTGAAGCTCGACGAACTCGACGCCGCGTCGGGTGGCTTCCTCTGGATCGGCGTCGTCGTGGGTGCGTTCGCCCTCGGCACGGCGATCCGCATGGGTATCGACAAGGTCGTCGAGAAAATCACGAACTAACGTCCGGCGGCGCCTTCCCGGGAATTTCATTTCTCGAGAAGGCGCCCGCGCGGCGGGTTACGCTGTCGCTAACCCGCCCTGCATTCTCGGAGGCGTTACCGTTTCAGCGCACCGCAGAACGCTTCCGTGTCGGTGATGATGGCGTCGCCTGCGAACTTCAGCGATTCCAGCGAGCGCTGCCCGGCCTCTTCGTGACCGGCGCCGCAGGCGTCCGCGATGATGACCGGGATGATCCCGAGATCGGCGGCATGGCGTGCGGTCGGCTCGATCCCGATTTCGGTGGCGATACCGACAATGGCCACCGCCGTGATGCCGCAGTCCCGTAACGCCATCTCAAGCGGCGTTCCCTCGAAGGCAGACATGGCAAGCTTGTCGAAGATTGCCTCGCTCGGGCGCGGCGCAAGTTCGGGCACGATGGCAAAGCCGGGCGAGTCCCGCAAAAACCAGGGCTGGACCTTGGCCGGATCGTCGGTCCTTTGCCATGCCATGGCCATGCGATACTGGAACGCGCCCATCAATTCCTTCGGCAGCGACATGTGCCGCGTGAAGAAGGTGCGCACGCCGGCGTGGCGTGCCGCCTCCAGCACTTGCGCCACGCGCGTGGTCACGGGTCCGCAGCCCTTCAACTGGCTGACGATGCCGACCTGCATGTCATAGACCAGCAGGGCCAGCCGCGAAGGATCGCACACATCCTGCAATGTTTGCGGAACCGATAGGCCGAAAGCTTGTTTCATTGTGTTTCCTTGTACGAATCTTCTGCCGCGCGCCACGACATTCCCCATGGCTATATGGATTGCTTCGCGTGCGCTCGCAATAACGTTGGGGTTTTCGATCGGTCGCAATGACCTCGCGCGTTACCTCGGTCCCCGCCGTCAGGCCGGTTATTTCAGCCGCAGCCGGAGCGGAATGACCTGCCGGTCCGAGCAGGTCATGGTGCCGTTGTAGCTGTCGGACAATTGTCCGCTGGCCGTGCATTCGGTGCCCGGCACCGATAATGTCGCGTTCAACTGCGACGAGGCCGAGATCTGCAGGCGCAGTTCGCCCTTTTTCTCCACCGGGCCGTCCTGTGTGCACAGGCCGATATGCTTCAGCACGAGCGGGCCACGGTAATCCCTGGCCCGGCCGGATGCGGTTTCCGTGACGGTGGCGGTCACTTCCCATTCCCCGAGAAACCCGGAACTGCCGGTCACCTCGAGCGCGCGCGCCGGCATCGACGCCGCAACGACGCCGAGCATGACCGCCAGACCGAATGCTTTCACCGCCAGCTCCCGTATGTGTTGGCTTGTCATCCTTATCAGTTATGGCGTGGTTGGGTAAGTGTGCGCGTTTCCCGTCATTCCCCGATGCGTAATTGCGCATCCAAGGGCGCGCGTAGCGCGAGCCCGGAATGACATAGATGCGTCAAAATAGCCCGTCGGGCAAATCACTTCTGTTTTGCAGAAATAGTGTCAAGTCTCGGAATCAAAAATATTTCGCTTCCGTCGTCGGGCAAATCAGCGGCATGAATTGGCCCGTCTCACCCGACAAGAGGGGCGGATCATGATCGTCACGAACGTGCGGTGGGATGCGGTGGACGCGAAGTGCCGATAACGAACGGCACCGAAGCGTACGGCGAAGGCGTGTGGTCCTGACG
>JBOHIT010000735.1:0-2083 GCA_050726155.1 Bradyrhizobium sp. | reverse complement strand
GTGCCAGCCTGTCACCCCTTCCGTGCTCTCGACGCTGGAAGGAGGCTCCGGGGATTTGCAGCCAGTACAAGCTTGAGTCTTGCCGGCCTTTGATGAACCGAGGTTCCACCTTCACGAGGCCTTTCTCTTCCAAAACCCGCACATAGCGCTGGACGGATCGGATCGAACACGAGCACTCACGAGCGATGGTCTCGATTTTCGGCCAACACTCACCGGTCTCGTGATTGGCATGGTTTGCCAGTGATACCAAAACCAACTTCGCGATCGGAGTCGGGATGTACTGTTCGAGCGCCCAACCGACGGCCTGAATACTCATCGGCGTGCCTCCACCAAACGCAGCGAGGTAGCCAAAACAGCATGTTGTACTAGACTGCCAAGCCGACGCAGGTTTTGCTTTTGCCGGCTAACCGATTGATTATAATGAATGCCGATAGGCGGGGTTTTGCAGCTAAACGCTTGAGAAGGCTGAAAGACGGATAGCTTCCCAAGCTGCATACGAGGGTTCGATTCCCTTCGCCCGCTCCAAATTTTCGGACGAGTTTGTAGAGTGGGTCAGTAACCTGCCTGCTTTTCAGGGATGGCGGATTACGCTTTTCGCTAGTCCGCCTACGGGCTGGAGCGATTATTTCGTCGCCAAAAGAACCTGTAATCAGGTTGGGAATCCTTGCGCGGAACAGGGGCATTGTCCGATGGCGTGGAAGCCGAAATATCCGACTCCACCGAGTTCAACCGGCTTGTGGTTTCGCCTTAAGCGCATGAGATCACGGGCCGCACAGGCCGTGACCGAAAACGCCAGAGTGGCGATACTATCGGCGCTAACCGGTGCGGCGTTGTGCTGGACGCTCCTGAGCTTTATCTCTTGGCACCCGCTGCAGGTTCTCAAGCATATCGCGGCATTTCCGAATTGCTCCGCCGCCCGAGCGGTTGGCGTTGCGCCGTCATATCGAGGTCGGCCAGGCTATTGGTCCAGGCTTGATGCGGATAATGACGGCGTCTCGTGCGAGATTTGGCCACGACGCTGACGAAGCTGAAACTAGGGGGACATATGCGGGCATTCCTGGCGGTTATTGCGATAACTTCACTGCTCTCATGCTCTGCACTCGCAGGGCCAAAAGAAGATGCCTTGGCGATCCTGGACAAGTGGACGACTGCATTTGCAGCCTCAGACGTGGATGCAATCGTCGCTCTCTATGCTCCTGATGCGCTTTTCATGGGTACGGGCAGCAAGACGGTGGTGACGGATACCGCTTCTATTCGCAAATACTTCGAGGATGCGATTCTCACGCGGCGGCCGCGCGCAGCTCCCATAAGTTCTTCAGAGGTGATGGTGCTGTCGGACACCGCCGTCGTAGTCACCGGATTGAACGAGTCAATGGGGGTCCTGGACGGCAAGCCGTTCAGCAACCCGGGCCGCGTGACATTCGTCGTCGCCAAGCGTGGGCCAGAATGGAAGATTGTCCACTTTCATCGATCCGCGATGCCCCGGTAAGAGAATGGCAGGAGAGAAACGGAGCCAGGCCATTGAATTTGCTGATGCGTGTTCAGCTTCCTAAGCTGCGCACGAGGGTTCGCCGGAGCCCGATAGCCACCTTGAGCCTATCTTTCGCCACCAATCCCGCGTAAAGTCACTCCGTCGCAAGACGATGGCGCTGAAACTCTGAATGGACTGCGGGCAGACCCGGGGGCAGTACCCGGCGCCTCCACCTTAGCAGCTTGAGCTTAAAGGTCTCATTACCTCCAATATGAGATCGATTCTGCCGCAAGGCAAAATCCCTGGGCTGCTATGGCGGGGGCGAACCAGGATCGATGGTCGCAAAGAAGTTTAGAATTGTGCTCGGCATGATACCGCCGTTATCGGGTCAAAAACCTAAATGCAAACGATAACGTTGCATTGAACGAAGTGCGCCTCGCGGCGTAACCTGTTCGGGGTTGGTCCACCTGGCAACAGAACGGCCATTGCCGCGTCAACCTTCGGGTTGGCGCGGCTTTTATTTGTGAACCGGGCCGATGCGGCACGCGACTATAATGACAACCGCTATTGTGCCGTAGAGATCGAGGTGAACGCGTTGACCCAGGCCATCGC
>JBOHIT010000734.1:0-6041 GCA_050726155.1 Bradyrhizobium sp. | reverse complement strand
GGTAAACACATGCAGGAACGGAATTTCTCCGCGCGCCACGATCCCGCGGGCGACGGCGCCGAGCAATGCCTGGGCGTAGCCGCGGCCGCGGTGGGAGGGGTGGACGCAGACGGCCGTCATCTCGGTGTAATTGCCGGGCTTCATGCGCTCGCCCGTCATCGCGACGAGCTGGCCGTCGACCCTGATGCCGAGGAACGTTCCGAGTTCATGGGTACGCGTGCTGAAGGGACCGGGCTTTGTCAGTTCGACCAGAGCGATCATCTCGGGCACGTCAGCAGCACCGAGCGCGACGATCTCCACGCCGGGTAGCGAACTTTCCGCGGGCGTGCCGATCATCTGCTCACCGGTATCGGCGAGCAGCATCTTGAATTCATCCGGCGCGCTCACCGTATCAGATGTAAAGAGCACCGCGATCTCTTTTCCGGACATCAGCGCGCCCAGGGCGGCAAAACTCTCCGGCGACATGTCGACCATGTCCGCGAACGGCCCGATGGCGAGCGGGAAACGCCGCGCCACGGCGCCGCCTTCCGCGAGCGCCTGTTGCCGGGTCGTCAGTGCGCTCCAGATGGGCTGATCGAGCGGATGCGTCATGCTTTCACCGATGCAGGTTCGATCAGAGCACGCATCCATAATGCGCCGACGACACCAGCCGCACGTATTTGTCGTGCACCGAGCCGCGTCGCAGCCGCGCCGCATCCGGTGCGCGCCAATCGGCCATGCGCCGGGCGATCTCTTCGGCCGAAACATCCAGGGTGACGGTGCGCGCGCCGGGATCGATCACGATCGTGTCGCCGTCGTGCACCGCGGCGATCGGTCCGCCGCGCGCGGCTTCCGGCGAAACATGGCCGATCAGGATGCCGTGTGAGACGCCAGAGAAGCGCCCATCGGTGATCAGCGCGACATCCTCGCCGAGGCCCTGCCCCTGCAACTGGATCGTCAGCATCACCATTTCAGGCATGCCGGGCCCGCCGACCGGGCCGACATTGCGTACCACGATCACGTTGCCCGGCACGATTTCGCGGGCGCGGATCGCCGCCATGGTCGCGGCCTCGGATTCAAACACCCGCGCCGTGCCGCGGAATTGCCCCTTGTCGAGCGTCTTGCCCGACAGCTTCAACAGGCAGCTCTCCGGCGCGAGATTGCCCTTCAGTACGCTGATGTGATTGTTCGGCGGCGCGACCGGTCTGGACACCGGAGAAACGATCTCCTGCGGGCCGATCTGCTCCAGCGTCGGGACATCCGCAAGATTTTCCGCCAGCGTCCTGCCGGTCACGGTCATGACGTCGCCATGCAGCAAGCCGTTACGCAGCAGCTCCTTCATCACGATGGGCACACCGCCGATCCCATGCAGGCTTCCCATCGCGAACGGGCCATGCGGCTGCAGATTGGCCAGTAGCGGCACCCGTTCGCCGACCTGCTGGATGCGCTCGATGCCGACCGGCACCTGCGCCTCGCGCGCGACCGCGAGCAGGTGCAGATACATGTTGGTCGAGCCACCCATGGCATAAACGGTGGTGATCGCATTCTCGAAGGCGCGCTCGGTCATGATGTCGCGCGGCCGGATGCCGGCCTCGATCAGGCGGTACAACGCATCGACCGAGGCGCGCGCCTGGGCGCGGACGTCGGCATGGATATCGCTGCCGGCGTGGTAGTCGGCGGGATGCGAGGCGCCGCGCGGCAGCATCATGCCCATCGCCTCGGCAATCGTGCTCATCGTGTTCGCCGTGAACATCGCGCCGCAGGTGCCGCTGCCGGGCATCACGTTGCGCTCGATCTCGAGCAGCTCTTCCGATGAGATACGGCCGGACTCGTTGGCCGCCCGCGCCTCGGCATAATCCATGATGGTCAGATTGTTGCCTTTGGCGGCCCAGGCGCCCACCGAAACCCGGCCCGGCGAACTGGTGCCGGGATAGAGCACCAACCCGAACGCGTTGGTCCGCGCCAGCGGCATCAAGGCGGCGGCGCCGGTTTTGTCGCAGCCTGAGATCACGATCATGGCGTCGCCATGATGCGCGTAGTGGCCGATCTCGAAACAGTCAGCGACGACGTCGCGCGACGCCAGGCTATAGCCCGCCGTTGGCGTGCCCTGCGTCAGCGCATCGGATACCGCCGGCGCGCCCACGATCAGCCCCTGCCCGCCGCGTTCGGCGAGGATCTCGACCAACAGATCGGTGATGGTGCGCACGCGATTATTGCAGCGATGCGCGTTGGTGTAGGCGCTGGCGATGGTCACGACCGCGCTGGTCTTCGCGGCGCGATCCGGCTCGAAACCGGCGGCCCGCAACTCGACGCGGGCTTTCTTCCAGTAAGTGCTGCTGTCTTCAACCATGGTTGCTTATTTGCCTTTTGCGTGCTGTTCGAACGCGCTGAGGACCGCGAGCGTCATCGCCGTGACGCCGGTCTGGAGGGTCGGCTTCGGCACCGGTGCGAATAGCGGCGAATGATTGGCCGGCATCGGCGTTCCACCGTTGTTGGCCGCGGCCCACCGCTCCGGATCGTGGACGCCGATGTTGAACATCATCGATGGCACTCCGGCATGGGCGAATTCGGAAAAGTCCTCGCTCGGCGTACCCGGCGGCGAAATCCTGAACTTGTCGCCGAACGCTGCCTTCAACGCTTTCTCCGCGGTCGCAACAACTGCGGGATCGTTGATTACGGCCTTGGCGCCCTCGACGATCCTGATGTCAGGCGCGGGGGCATCCGACATCGCGGCTGCCGCCTTCGCCACCCGTTCAATTCCCGCATGCAGTTTGGTGCGCACCTGCGGTTTGAAGGTGCGGATGGTGCCCTGCAATATCGCTTCATCCGGAATGATATTGCCGACCGTGCCGCTCTGGATCGCGCCGATGCTGACAACCGCGAATTCGGTCGGGTCCTTTTCGCGGCTGATCACGGTTTGCACATCGACGATGAACCGCGCGGCAATCATGATGGGATCGATGGTCGCCTGCGGCGTCGCGCCGTGGCCGCCGCGGCCGCGGAACCTGATGTAGAGACCATCGGCAACCGACGAGCCGACGCCGACTCGATAGGCCAGATTGCCGTGCGGGAAGCCGCCGGCGTGCAACGCGAAGGCGAAGTCAGGCTTCTTGAATCGCGTGAACAGACCGTCTTCCAGCATCGCCTTGGCGCCCGCGACGATTTCTTCGGCCGGCTGGGCGATGAACATCAGCGTGCCCTTCCACTGGTCCTTCAGGCCGACCAGTGTCTTCGCGGTGCCGACCCAGTTCGCCATGTGGATGTCGTGGCCGCAGCTGTGCGCCACAAATGACTCCTTGCCGAAGGAGACGGCCTTGTCGCGGCTTGCATAGTCGAGGCCGGTCTTTTCTTCCATCGGCAGCGCGTCGAGTTCGGTGCGCACCATGATGGTCGGCCCATCGCCATTATTGTAGATCGCAACCAGGCCAGTCTTGCCGACCTTCTCGGTGACCTCGAAACCAAGCGCGCGCATTTCGGCGGCGAGCTTTGCCGCCGTCTTCACCTCCTGGAAGGCGAGTTCCGGATGCGCGTGGAGGTCCTTGTAGAGCGCATCGAGCTTTGGATAGTCAGCCTCGAACGATTTTTCGATCGACGCCTTGAGCGCGGGGACGTCCATCTCGGCATGCGCGGGCCAGAACGTGAGGGCGCAGAGCGCGGATGACACGAGCAAGGATTTGGCGAATTGCTTCATGGCGGTGACGCTCCCCTGTGTTGCCGGTGTTGTTCTTATCGGCGCCTGCGGGCAGCCGGCGCATGCCAGCTTGGACGACGGCTTGGCGGGTGTCTAGCCGGGCGTGGCGCCATCCAGGCTCACAATCACGGCAGCATTGGCGATGATGATAGAATCGCCGCCCTGCTCGGCCGGAATCTCCAGCCCGCCCTTGACCGCGGTCACCGTTACCGTTCCGTACGGAAGCTCTTTGGCGACCGCCGCGGTGTCGACCGAGCCCGGATCCGGCACCGCAATCGTCACGTCGACGAACATGTCCTTGCCGGTTTTCCCCACCAACCGGAAGAAGCCGAGGCTGGAGTGGCGGATGGCATCGGACACCGCGCGTTTGGCGGCCTTGGTGGAATCCTTGCCATGAACATCCACGCCCATGCCCATTTCGGTAATACAGCGCACGCGTGCCATCGGATTTTTGCTTTCATTGGAGTGCGGGAGGTTTCGTCGTCACGCCAATCTATAAAGCAACAAAAATGCAAGCGCGAGCACGAAGGCGATCTGAGATCGATGACCGCAACCGCAAGAGGATAGTTATTTCGTGCCCCGAAATGCCAGGCCGAGAAGAGCGACGGCTAACAGAGCCGCGACAGCAGGAACAAGGCTTGCGAGCACGAATGCATGCGCATGAATGTTTCCCCCGCTCGTCGCCGGCAGGACCGCGATCGTCGCAAAATAGATCGCGTTGACGGCCGCTGCGCTGAAGGCGCCACCGAGCTGCTGCGATGTTGCAACGAGTCCCGATGCGGTGCCAGCATATTCAAGCGCCACACCGGACATCACGGCGTTCATCGACCTAGCATTGAAGACAATAACGACCCCGAGGCGCCAACACGCGCCCGGGCTTTTGGTCATTGGACTATGCCGATGCTGGTGCCGGCGCGGCTTGCGCGTTGGTATTCGCTTTGGGGAACGGCTTGAAGGTCATCGCGATCAGGAACGCACCAAGCCCCATGGCCCAGGAGCCGACGTAAAGCCACGTATAGCTGGCAAAGGTGTCGTAGATCAGTCCGCCGGCCACTGGCCCCGCCGACATGCCGAGGCTTCCCGCCATCGCCGTGCCGCCGATCACGGTGCCCATCATCTTCAACGGGAAATTCTCGCGCGCGATCACGGCATATAACGGCATCGTGCCGGCATAGATGAAGCCGAACACCGCCGCCACTGCGTAGAAGCCTGCAAGATCGCGGACGAACACATAGGCCAGGGCGCCGAAGGCCTGAACCAGCAATCCGGCGACCAGCACGCGCTTGGCGCCCAATTTGTCGCCGAGCAGGCCGAACGCGATACGGCCGCCGAGTCCGGTCAACCCTTCGAGGCTGTAGATCGAAACCGCAGCGATCAGCGGGATGCCGCAGCTGACGGCGTAGCTGACGGTGTGGATGATCGGCCCCGAATGGGTGGCGCAGCAGAAGAAATTGGTCAGCAGCAGGATAGCGAACTGGGGCGATCGCACCGCCTCACGCACCGACATCTCGGCCTGCGGTCCGCCGCTTTCGGGTGTTGCAGCGATGGCGGCCGCGAGCGCCGGCGGGCGCCGCACCAGCAGCGATACCGGAATCATGATGACGGCAACGATGGCGGCGACGATTTGCAGCGTCGTCCGCCAGTCATGGATCGAGACCAGATAGGCCACCAGCGGCGCCATGGTCATGGGTGCTATTCCCATGCCGGCCGATACCAGTGAAACCGCGAGGCTGCGATGGGTATCGAACCAGCCGGTGACGCAGGCCATCATCGGCGCGAAGATCGCGGCAATCGCGCCGCCGACCAGCGCGCCGAAGATGATCTGGAACGCGAGCAGCGAGGTCGCCTGACTGGCGAGCCAAAGGCTCGCCGCGAGCACCGTCGACCCTGTCAGCACCACCGGCAGCGGCCCGAACCGGTCGGACAGCGTGCCCCAGAGCATGCTGCAGCACGCCATGGCCAGGAAACCGATCGTCATCGCGCTCGACACACCGGCGACCGACCAGCCGGTATCACGCGTGATCGCCTGCAGCAGCACCGGCAGTGAAAACATCGCCCCGATCGCGACGCAGCCCAGCGTGCCGCCGGCCGCGACGATCACCCAACGATAGCGGGAATGGTCCATTACAAATCTCCGTTTTTGGCGCTTCTCGGTTCAAGACGTTTGAGAAGCGCCAAAGGCGACATGCGCCGGATGATTTTTTGCCTGGCCTGTGGCTGCGCCGTTGTAGCCGCCGCCCACCGGCTTGAGGTCAGGGCGCCAGTTTGAGCTCAGCATCGGCCATGAGATAGCGGACATATTTGTAGTCGCGGATAAAACTGATCCGACCCCCGCGCCATTCGAGCCACATGATATAGCTCGGCTTCGGAT
>JBOHIT010000733.1:0-6041 GCA_050726155.1 Bradyrhizobium sp. | reverse complement strand
GCGATAGACGTCGGTCCAGAGCTCGGACGGCTCCGGCTCGGGATTGTGCTGGGCGAAATCCGCCGACGCGTTGACGATCTCGCGCACCTCGGCGTCGATCGCCTTCAGCTCCTGTTCGCTGACCTTGGCCGCCAGCAGGCGGTTGCGCACCTGCTCGATCGGATCCTGATCGTGGCGGACCTTGTCGACTTCCTCGCGGGTACGGTACTTCGCCGGGTCCGACATCGAATGGCCGCGGTAGCGGTAGGTCTGCATTTCCAGGATGAAGGGTCCCTTGCCGGCGCGGCACCATGCCACCGCCCGGTCACCGGCCGCCTTCACCGCGCGGACGTCCATGCCGTCGATCTGTTCGCCGGGAATGTTGAAGGAGATGCCGCGCTTGGAAAAGTCGGTTTGCGCCGAGGAGCGCGTCACCGACGTGCCCATGGCGTACCGGTTGTTCTCGATGATGTAGATGACGGGCAGCTTCCACAGCTCCGCCATATTGAAGCTTTCGTAGACCTGACCCTGGTTCGAGGCGCCGTCGCCGAAATAGGCCAGACTGACGAAATCATTGCCGCGGTAGCGGTTGGCGAACGCCAGACCCGTCCCGAGCGAAACCTGGGCGCCGACGATGCCGTGGCCGCCGTAGAAATTCTGCTCCTTGCTGAACATGTGCATGGAGCCGCCCTTGCCCTTGGAATAGCCGCCGCGCCGTCCGGTCAATTCGGCCATCACGCCGTTGGCTTCCATGCCGCAGGCCAGCATGTGCCCGTGGTCGCGGTATCCGGTTATGACCTGATCGCCCTTTTTCAGGGCCATCTGCATCCCGACCACGATGGCTTCCTGGCCGATATAGAGATGGCAGAAGCCGCCGATCGCACCCATGCCGTAGAGTTGCCCGGCTTTTTCTTCGAAGCGCCGGATCAGCAGCATGTCGCGAAGTGCCGCCAGTTCCTGCGCTTTGGTGAAATCCGGAGGAGGTGCGAAGCCCTTCGCATTCCCTTTTTGCTGCCCGTTTTCCTGCCCCGATTCCTTCGTGACGCTTTTCTCTACGGTCTTCTTGGGTGCGGCCATGGCAATTCCGGATGCGAGAGAAGATAGCCCTCTCTAACCCAACTCAAACCGCCGTGAAAGGATTGCGTGCGCAGAAGAATATATTGCTATGCCGCAGTGCAACGCGACGCGACATTTTCGAAATTGATTTTGCGGTTTTTTGAAATTTGCGCACGGTCCACAACACCGTGTGCGGCCTCGCCGATCAATTCGGCTTGTTGACCCGGATCAGGTCGCGCGGGTTGGCATAGTCGAGCTGAAAACGGGCGCGCTCGTCCAGCATGTCAGGGTCAACGCGGTCCGATCGCAGCAACGACACGCGCTGCTCGCCTTGCGCCCGCTCCCGCTTCAGGCGCGCCAGTTCGGAGGTCAGCGCGATGATCTCCTGATCGAGTTCCTGGCGCGCGTTAAGGCCATACTTGCCGGTATAGGCGTTGACGCCGAAATAGCCGACCATCGCTGCTGCCATCGTGTAGAGGGCGAGCCCGGTAAGCAGCGATTTCAGTCGGGTGCGGGAGACCATAAATCCAAGATGCGACGGTCTGGTTAAGGGAATCCTAAGACCGCCGCATCCGGCTCGATTTACCGGTTCTGCTTTTCGATAAAGGCCGCGAATGCGTCGATATATTGTTGCAATACCTTTTGCAGCGATTCCTTGGTCAGCACTCCCTTGTCATCGAAGGCATCGCCGACGCCATTCAGATAGATCTCGGGCTGGCCGAGAATCGGACCCGCGATGCCCGGCAGGATGTTCTGCAGGTGCTTGGCCGCGCTGACGCCGCCGAGCGGACCTGGCGAGTTGCTGACGATGCCGACCGGCTTGCCGAGGAACGAGCTCTTGCCATAGGGGCGCGAGGCGACGTCAATCGCGTTCTTCAACACGCCCGGGATCGAGCGGTTATATTCCGGCGTGACGAACAGGACGCCGTTCGACTTCTGCAGCTTGTCGCGGAACGCCAGCCAGTCGGCCGGCGGGGCGGCTTCCAGGTCCTGGTTGAAGAAGGAAATTCCCTCCAGCGTGGTGACGTCGAGCTTCAGCGACGCCGGCGCAAGCTTCGCCAGGGCATTGGCGATCTTGAGCGAAAAGCTCTCCTTGCGGAGCGAGCCGACGATGGTGACGATGGTGTGAGCCATTGGAATTCCCTTTTGAAGCTGAAGCGCCTGCCCTGACATAGACCGGATCGGCCGAAAGATGCAAGTGCATGGAATGCGTAATTTTGGAAAACGCAGCGTTCGCTTAAATTGGCCCACGGCAAAAGCAAACAGGCCGTCCCTCGGGACGGCCTGCCGCGTTACATCTGACGTTGGTTGGTACGGTCAGCCCTTGCTGGGGTTGATCAGGAATTTCTCGCCAGTGGAACGCTTGTTGTAGGCGTCGATATTGGCGAGATCGAGCGTCTCCTGCAGCGACACCACCTTGGTGTAATGGCTGGCGAAGGTGGTCTTGAGTTCGGAGGCGACGCGCTGGCGCAGCCTGCCGATGTCGGCCGGGCCGATCTTTTGCAGGAACGGCGTCAACAGCCAGCCGCTGACACTCCAGCTCAGTCCGAATGACCGGCTCAATTCGGTCGGACGGGTGTCGAGCCCGCCATAGATATAGACCTGCTTGAACACGCTCGAACCATAGCGGCTGTATTCCTTGGCGGTCTTGTTGGCCGCGGCCTCCATGCAGGTCAGGATTTGCCCCGCAAGCTTGCCGCCACCGATCGCGTCGAAGGCGATCGTGGCACCGGTCTCCACCAGCGCGTTGGTGAGATCGTCCATGAAACCGGCGGCGGTGGAATCGACGACATATTTGGCGCCGATCTTGTGCAGGATGTCGGCCTGCTCCTTGCTGCGGACGATGTTGACGAGGCCGATGCCGTCCTTGATGCAGACCTTGTTGAGCATCTGGCCCAAATTCGACGCGGCGGCCGTATGCACCAGCGCCTTGTGATTTTCGCGCCGCATGGTCTCGGTCATGCCGAGCGCGGTCAACGGGTTGACGAACCAGGACGCGCCGTCGGCCGCCGTCGTGCCGGCGGGCAGCTCCATCACGTCCCGCACCTTCATGGTGCGATACTGCGCGTACATCGCGCCGCCGATCATCGAGACCGTT
Source organism: Bradyrhizobium sp. (assembly GCA_050726155.1). Taxonomy (GTDB): domain Bacteria; phylum Pseudomonadota; class Alphaproteobacteria; order Rhizobiales; family Xanthobacteraceae; genus Bradyrhizobium. The sequence continues at coordinate 2,908 of JBOHIT010000733.1, read as the reverse complement.
TTGCCCATCAGCGCCTTGGCGGCATCCGACGATCCGGTCCGGACCACGGTGCCGGCGCCCTCATTGCCAACCGGCAATGACTGATCGAGCCGCGCTCCCATCATCCGCATGACGGCGTCCGGCATCTTCGCCGTGACCACGGGAGCATCCTTGGTGCCCGAGACCTTGGCGGTCGACATGTCGGCAGGGCCGATCAGGAGCCCGAGGTCGGATGGATTGATCGGCGAGGCCTCGACGCGGACCACGACTTCGTCGTCGGCCGGTTCGGGCGTCGGCACACTGGCCAGCGATAGTTCGAGTTCACCGCTCTTCTTCAATAGCGAACGCAGTTGCAGCCCGGTCTTGCCGTCACTCATGCTTACTTCCTCCCCTGCCGGCGGTACAGCTGTCGCCGATCCGCGCTTTGCTCGTCCAGAACCATTGGCGATATGGTCACGGTTGGCAATGATGTCCACCTCGATCGGCGATTTCAGCCACCCCCGGCGATCCGCCCCGGAAGGCAGTCCTGACCCGGTCCCGTTGGGCGTTGCACCCCTGCAACGGTTTCCAAAATCGTTCAAAAACCTGTACTATCGGCCATTGCGCGTCCACATTTGGCGCGGAAACATCAACGGCGTCGGACACTTGACTGTGCAACCTGGCTCGATTGGGGCCTCTGGAGGCAGGGATCTTGAACCCGCGGCGATCAGCAACGCTGGCAATTGGGTTTTATCCAGCCGCAATTATCGCGGGCTGGGCTTTCGTCAGCCTGACCTGCACTGCCTCGCCTCGCATCGAAAACGCCGCCGTGGCGCACGCCGTGGACCGCCTCGCGCCGTCGCTGACCGCCAGCATCGACGCGACAGCCAAGCCACAAGCCAAGGCGCAGCAAGCCATTGCAATGGACTATCTCGTGCCCGATACGCCCGAAGTGGCGGCGGCCGCCGAACTCATAGCGAAGTCGGTCACCGAAATGAGGGCCGTTGCCGAACCGACGGCGGCCGAGGCGGAACCAAAACCGGTTGAACCAAAATCTTTCGTCCTGGCATCGGTGGGTGATCCTGCGCAGATTCTGCCATCGGAAACCCCGTCCGTGCAGACGGCCACGGCAGGCACGGCCGATCCGCTGCCTCAAGACACGCTGCCTCAGGAAACCCGGACTGCTCCAAGCCGCATCGAGATTGTCGGCGAATGCCTGGATCCAGCGCCCTGCATCGATCAATATTTGTTTGCGCTCTATGAGCGGACGCCCAAGGAAGACACCATCAAGGAGACCGAGAAGCGAAAGGTCGAGATCAAGCGCAGAGGCAAGCTGGTGACCGTGACCAGAAGCTTCACCAAGCTGGTCGAAAACGATTTCACCTGGAAGGATCCGAAGGCGGCGGAACGCGTCGGCATGTCGATGAACGACTACGTGATCGGCGGCATGGACAAGAGTTTCAAGCTCAAACTGTTCCGCATGCTGCAGGCGGCGGAGAACGCCGGGCTGCAGCCGGGCATCACCAGCGCTTTTCGCGACGACTACCGGCAAGGAATCGCAAGCGGCCTCAAGGCGGCCAGCAACCGGTCCTATCACGGCGGCAGTCTGCGCGGCGGCTACGGCCGCGGGCTTGCCGCCGACATCACGAGCGTCAACGGTGCCACCCGCGATGAGCGCTGGAATTCGAGCGAAAGGCTCTGGAAGTGGGTCGATGCGAACGGCAAGCAGTACGGGATCGGCCGCCCGTATCTGCGCTTCGATCCACCACATGTCGGACCGATCGACGGCCCGGAATATGTCGCCAAACGCGGCGGAACGAGAACTGCGAGCGCCGATGTGAAGAAGCGCCAGCAACATGCCGCGCCGGCCAAACCCGGCACGGCGAGCCATCACCAAATTGCCGCACGATCGTCACGCGGCAATCCATCCGGCCGGCTTGCGCAAGCGCGCTAACACGTGATGACACCTGGTTGAGTTGGCGCAGCCGTCATCCTGAGGTGCGAGCGCAGCGAGCCGCGAAGGATGGGCCACGGGCGATATTCATCCTTCGAGGCGCGCAAGTCTGCGGCGCAATTGCGCCGCTGAGCGCACCTCAGGATGACGAGAGACTGCGCGCGCCGAGTTCAAACTCGATCACGCTTTACCGTTACCCCAGCGCCTTCAGCGCCGCCCGCCCCGCATATATCGCCTGCGTACCCAATTGCTGCTCGATGCGCAGCAACTGGTTGTACTTGGCGGTACGGTCGGAGCGCGCCAGTGATCCGGTTTTGATCTGGCCGCAATTGGTGGCGACCGCGAGGTCGGCGATGGTGGAATCCTCGGTCTCGCCGGAACGGTGCGACATCACGGCGGTGTAGCCGGCCTTGTAGGCCATCTCGACCGCCGACAGCGTCTCGGTCAGCGTGCCGATCTGGTTGACCTTGATCAGGATGGAGTTGGCGCGGCCGTTCTTAATGCCGTCGGCAAGCCGCGTGACGTTGGTAACGAACAGATCGTCGCCGACCAGCTGGCACTTCTTGCCGACGAGATCGGTCAGTTCCTTCCAGCCGTCCATGTCGTCTTCCGACATGCCGTCCTCGATCGTGACGATCGGATAACGCGCGACGAGATCGGCGAGGTATTTCGCCTGCTCGGAGCGCGAGCGGGTCTTGTTCTCGCCGCCATAGACGTAAGCGCCGTCCTTGAAGAACTCGGTCGCGGCGCAATCCAGTCCCAGCATGACGTCATCGCCGGCCTTGTAGCCGGCCTTGCCGATCGCGCTCATGACGAATTCAAGGGCGGCGTCCGCCGACGGCAGGTTCGGGGCGAAACCGCCCTCGTCGCCGACATTGGTGTTGTGACCTGCGTCTTTCAACGCGCGCTTCAGCGCATGGAAGATTTCGGCACCCATGCGCACGGCCTCCGCGATGCTGGGAGCGCCGACAGGGGCGACCATGAACTCCTGAAAAT
>JBOHIT010000732.1:0-5235 GCA_050726155.1 Bradyrhizobium sp. | reverse complement strand
ATGCCGCGATGACGGGGCAGGACATCGTCTATGCCAATCTGTCGGGCGATATGGAGAAACAGGCGCGGGCGATCGTCGCCGCCATCGACAAGGCCGGTATACGCCGGCTGATCTTCATCAGCTCGATGGGGATCTACGACGAGGTGCCCGGCGAGCGCCATGGCGCCGTTCTTGATCCCTATCGGCGTTCGGCGGCGGTGATCGAGGCATCCGATCTCGACTACACCATCATCCGCCCCGCCTGGCTGAGCGATGACGACGAAATCGCCTATGGCACGACGGTCAGGGGAGAGCCCTTTGCCAATGCTGGCGCTTATGTTTCGCGCAAGAGCATTGCCGATCTGATCATCAAGTTGGTCACGAACCCAACTTTCGGTCTCCGGGAAAGCATTGGCGTTCACGCGGCTTAGTCGCGGCCGGCGGGAGACCGGGGTCAATCGATCGGCGGAGTCTCAGTGACGGCAAATATGTGGAAGTCATCTTCGAAAGGAACTGCCATGACCAAAGTCGTCGTCGTCATCGGCGCTGGATTGATCGGCCAGGCGATCGCGCGCCGGGTTAGCGCAGGCAAGCACGTCCTGTTGGCTGACCTACGATTGGAAACGGCGGATGCGGTGGCAAACGTCCTGAGCGATGCCGGATTTGAGGTGAGCACCGCGGCCGTGGACGTGTCCTCGCGCGTGTCGGTCGAAGCGCTCGTCAAGATCGCCACGGCGATCGGAGAGATTGATGGCGTCATTCACGCCGCCGGCGTCTCCCCCTCGCAGGCGCCGCCGGCGACGATTCTTGCGGTCGATCTCTATGGCACCGCACTCGTCCTGGAGGCGTTCGGCAATGTCATCGCGCCCGGCGGTTCTGGTGTCGTCATTTCATCGATGTCTGGGCACCGTTTGCCGGCGCTAACCGCCGAGGAGAACGCGGCGCTGGCGACAACCCCCACCGAAGAACTGCTCGCTCTGCCGATGCTTCAGCCGAACCAGATCACCGACCCCCTCCGGGCTTACCAAGTCTCCAAGCGCGGGAATGCCCTGCGGGTGATGGCCGAGGCCGTGCGGTGGGGCAGGCGCGGAGCGCGCGTCAACACGATCAGCCCTGGCATCATCTGCACGCCGCTCGCCAAGGACGAATTGAGTGGCCCGCGCGGGCCAGGCTATCGGCGCATGATCGAAGTCTCAGCGGCTGGGCGCATCGGCAACCCGGACGAGGTCGGAAATGTCGCCGCGCTCCTCATGGGCCCGGACGGAGCGTTCATCACCGGCAGCGACTTTCTCATCGATGGCGGGGTCACGGCGGCTTATTGGTACGGCGATCTCGCACCGAAATGACCAGGCCCTCGGTATTGAGCTAGGTCCCGGCCAACGCCGGCGTTATTCTACCTTATCGCGCTGAAATTGTCGCATTCGTCCGCTCAGCGGATGGAATGCAATACTGGTACCTGAACTCTTCTTGAACTACGTCACGCTGTCTCTCGGGACTTGGTCTTTCATGCGGCGAGCTTGGGAATTGCTTGCTCCACCAATCGCAAGAATCGGGTGTTGCGAGCCCTCGCAACCACTCCACAACGCGCTGTGCTACGACTGCCTCGTCCCCTGTCCCATGAAGTTTTGGGTCGGTTCGGGGGCGCTTCGACAGAAAATCGGACTCCGGCACCATAGCCCCAGCGGGCGAGAGGTACGCCCACCACCTCATGGGCGTGTCGCAGGGAGTTGCAGAACGGCGAGCTCGTGCGGGTTCTTCACGACTGGCGGTTGCGGGAGCTTCCGGTTCACGCCTACTTCCCAATGGGGCGAACTACCCGTATGGCGGCACGCGCTTTCACCGACTTCATGGCCGCGGAACTGCGCAACGACACGTCGCTTGGTCCAGGGTAGAGGCGCTGAGTTCCGTCGCGGCGCTCAGTCTGGAGATTCAGTCATCAGATGAGTTCGCCCTTGTCACGCCGACGACCATGCTGCTCAAGGCTCCTCGCAGCGCAGCGACATTATCTGCACCATTCAATTGCGCGAACTGTCGTTGAGCTTCATTCCAAAGAGGGGCCGCTTCGTCGTGAAGACGGCGCCCCGCTTCGGTGAGTTCGATCACACGGCTTCGGCCATCGGTGGGCGAGGGTTGGATTCTGACCAAGCCGTCACGTTCCAGAAAGCCAACCATCTTGCCCATCGCCGTCCGTTCGATGTCGAGCCGCTCGGCAAGGGCGTTGACAGGGGTGCGCCCCACCTCGTTCAGGGCTGCCAAGGTGAGGAACTGCGTAAGGCGCAGGCCCGCAGGTTCAAGGTGTGCGTCGTAAAAGCGCGAGATCTGCCGGTTCGCCTTCCTCATCGCGAAGCAGTTGCATTGATCGATTCCAAGCGGTTGGCTGACCGACTGCATCTCTTTTGCCCTTTCGATTTCTATTGAAACCCCGCCGGCGGGCTGATGTAGCCGGGCACCTCAGCGGCAAGCGTACTCTTCAACTCCGCCGTCCCCTTGTCGGCCATGATCTCGCTCTTGCCGGCAATGAGGGCGTCATAGGCCTGGCGCACCACGTCCTCGGGGCTGGCTTTCGGCACATCGATGCCGTTGGTGAGGTCGGTATCCACGAACCCGACATGCAGGCCAAGAACCTGGATGCCACGCTCCCGCAGGTGAAAGCGAAGCTGGTTCGTGAAGCTCCAGGCAGCCGTCTTCGACGCGGCATAGGGTGTCAGATAGGGCCGCGGAAGCCAAACGATGTCGGAAAGCACGTTGATGATGGCCGCCTGCGGCTTGGCCGACAGAACTTGCTCAAAGGCCTGCGTGACGCGCACCACGCCATAGTAGTTGGTATCGAACATGCGGGCCGACTGCACTTCGACGTCGGCCGCCAAAGGCCCGTCGATCAGAGCAGCGATGCCCGCGTTGTTGATCAATAGGGTCGTATCCGCCGCCAATTCGGCGGCTGCGGCGATCGACGCCTTATCCGTGACATCGATCCTGACAGGAACAATGCCGGGCTCTTCGAAACCACTTGTGTTGCGCATGCCGGCGTAGACCTTCGCGGCACCGCGGCGACGGGCCTCTCGTGCGAAGGCCAAACCCAGGCCGCGGTTGGCGCCGGTAATGAAGACTGTGGCGTTGGTGAGATCCATGACGAGTTGCCTTTCCAAAATCTTGGCTACGGGCATCCAACTGCTGTCGTCAGCCCGAGCGTGCGTGGTTCAAAGAAAAAGGCTCTCGGGGAGTTGCTGGGAAAGCGCCCCCCGCAGAGACGCAGCAAGCGAGAGAACCGAGCCGAGCGGGCTCATGCGAACGCTCACCCGTGGCACGGAGCCGTCCGGGTTGTGATCGACGACAACGACGGCGTTCAGGCGTTCTCCGTTCGTCAGAACGGCCTCGTACTCCAGAAAAAGGCGCGAACCGACCGTCTGGAGAAACGTAGGGGTCTGTGAGGCGTAGAAGGTTCCCACGGCGTCGACGGCGCGCCGGATCTGATCGCGTCCGATGACAGGCCCTCGCAGCACCGAGCTGGTCAGCTCCGCGCCAACAGTGAGATCGTCTAGGAACGGATGGCGTTGGCCTTGATCGTTTGACATTGTGCAGCTCCCTTGCTTGTCCGAGCCAGTGCTCAGGCAAATACGGCTCGATTCTGAGCGATGAATTGCTGGACAGAGAGGGCCGGCGTTCCAGTGATCTTTTCGACTGTGTCATTGGTTCCCGAGAAGATGCCGTCGCGGTAATTCTGGGCCACTTCGACAAGATGCTGGGTCAGGAACGGCGGAAATTTGTAAAGATTCTCCATCTTGTTCCGGAATTCTTCAATGGAGGTCGGCGCGTATTCGATCTTTGCGCCGAGAATGTCGCTCATGACGGCGGCGATCTCGGTGTGGTTCATCTCGACCGGGCCAGTGAGCGTGTACGTCTTGCCCTCATGGCCTTCCGGATTGGCTAGAATATGGGCGATGACCCGTCCCTGGTCATCGGATGCGATGGGCGCGTGGCGGCCGTTCGCGAACGGAAATTCGATCGTCTTCCTTGCCCAGATCTCCTTCGCGAAATGCGGGTAGACGAGCCAGTCAGCAAAGAAGGTCGGGCGGAGATGTATTGTCGGAACATCTGACCAGTCGAAGACTCGCTCCGAGACCCAGTGATCCTGTGCAGCATGGCTCGCTGATTCTCGCCGCGCCGAGATCTGCGACATGTTGACGATCGCGGTTACACCGGCTTCCTTTGCTGCCTGAGCGAAGTAGGCCGCAGCGCTGATGATTCCGGGCGCGATCGGATGCAGGAAATAAGCGGCTTTGGTGCCATCCATGGCAGCGCGAATATCATCGATGTCGGTGAAATCGCCGATGGCGATATCGACCCCGCGCTGTCTCAGGGCCGCCGCCCGCTCATCATCGGTGCGGACATAAGCCCGCACGCGCCTGCCGATCTTGAGCAACTCGTCGACCGCTCCACCCCCGGTCCGCCCGGTCGCGCCACTGATCAGAATGTCTGCCTCGCTCACGGCCTTGGTCCTTTTCCATATGAGAGCATATGCTCATGACTGGCAAATAGGAGCATATGCTCTTATTGTCAAGGGCCGTGATCATGTCGTGCCCGACGATCGTCAAGCTCGCTTCCCCGTGCGCGTTTGAGGGGGCGGCGGTCCCCTCGGCGGCTTCTCGGGCCAGGTTTTCAGCTTGGCCAACACCTGCGCGATGGGATTGAGGTCAGCGCTATATGGCGGCTGGAAGAGAAGCTTCGCGTGGCCAGCGCGGATGGCGGCGCGCACCGCATTGCCCTTGTGGCCGGCGAAATTGTCCATGACGACAATGTCGCCGGGCATCTATGCCGCTAGCTTTGGTATGACGCTCTCGACCAATCGCAAGAATCGGGTGTTGCGAGCCCCCGCAACCAATCCACGATGCGATCCACTGCGCTGGCCTACGATCTGGCGCCGTTACGGCGATCCGCCATCATCGCCGGATACTTGGCTCCCAAAAAAAGCCAACCCGTCCGATCAGCGCTCGGTCATCGACACTGTCGGGCACGCGACCTAACCCGGATGCATGTCGGCGGCACGACCGATCTTGGCTTGACTGACGCCGTCCCAGCCAAAATTGTGGTGCACACTGACGTTCATCGCCGCGCGATCAATCGTGATAACGTCCAGCAGGCATTCCGAAAATCGGAGGGCGGAGCTGCTCCTCTAAGTCCATCTCATTGCCGGTACGACGGCGCTTTCGATGAGCGGTATGGGAGTTTCTCCAACCGCTCATCGGAACGATGCAAGCG
>JBOHIT010000731.1:0-8881 GCA_050726155.1 Bradyrhizobium sp. | reverse complement strand
CAGCGAAGACACTGCGCGACGCCATGATCCGGGGCTCGCGCCCCGGCGGTAGTGCATTGAGATAAGCGTCGATGATGGGGTGCTGGATCTCTGCCAGCGACGCGTGCGGGGATTCTTTTGATCGCGGCTGCGTTCGCGACAGCAGCAACCCGTCACCGGCTTTGCCCGCCCGCGCCCCGCCACTCACGGAAAATGTCGCCTGCCAGATCCGGTCGCACAATTGCGGCCGCGCCGGATGGAGCGTATCGCCGCCGGGAAGCGGCGCGCCGGCCAACGCGTTGCGGACGATGTCGAGATTGTCCGCAAAGATCTCCGCGCGCTGCGCGCTATCGAGCCCAAAGGCGGCAAATGCCGACGGGTTTCCGCCGGTGCCGACACCCAGTTCAAAACGGCCGTTCGACAGGAGATCAAGGACCGCGGCGTCCTCCGCCACCCTGACGGGATTTTCCAGCGGCAGCGTTACGATACCGGTGCCGAGGCGAATGCGGGATGTCTGCGCCGCGACGAAGCCGAGAAACGCGAAAGGCGCCGGAAGCCCGCCCTCGCCTTCATGAAAATGGTGCTGCGCGATCCATGCGGAATCGAGGCCGGCTGTTTCCGCGTGGACAATCTGCGCTGCCGCGAGGCGATATCGCTCCGCCGGACCCGCGTCATCGAGCAGCCGCGTGAAGAAACCCAATCGCTTCAAATTTGCCAGACGCTTCATATGAACTTTTGAATATGCGCCCGGTCAGCCGGCGAGCTGTTTGAGCTTCGGCGATTCTTTCGGGTGCCACCAGCGACCGCCGATGACGACGCCTTCGGACACGATCTTGCGGTCGCCGATCAAATGTTCGCCGACGACGTCGACATAGTCGAACTGGCCTTGCGCGATCGAGATCAGGGTGGCGTCTCCGGCACTTCCCGGCCTGAGGCTGCCGAGTTCGGGACGCCGCAGCGCCATCGCGGCATTGATCGTCGACGCCGCGACGACATCGGGGAGCGACATGCCCATGCACAGGAACTTGGACATGGTCGTCACCTGATCGAAGGCTGGGCCGTCGATACACAGCAGATGGACATCCGACGAGATAGTGTCGGGATAGAAACCGTTGGCAAGCATCGCCCGCGCGGTCTTGAAGGCGAACGAGCCCTTGCCGTGACCGATGTCGAACAACACGCCGCGTTCGCGCGCCTCCAGCACCGCCCTTTTCACCGTACCCTGGGCGGTAGCGGGCGTATTGGGGAACGGCCGGAATGCATGGGTGAGGACGTCGCCCGGACGCAGGCGGGCGAGCACCTCCTCGTAGCTCGGCGGCGGATGGTCGATATGCGCCATCAAGGGCATGCCGACCTGTTCGGCAACCTCGAGCGCGATATCGAGCGGCACGATCCCGGAGGTGCCGGAGGCGTGGAGTCCTACCCGCACCTTGATGCCGACGATGAGGTCGCGGTTTTGATCCGCCACGATCGCGGCGTCGATCGGATTCATCAGCCGGAGCTCTTCGCTCTCGCCGACCATGACGCGATTTGAGAAGCCGAAAATGCCGGCGTGCGAGACATGCAGATAGGCGAGAATGCGGACCTGGCTCGGCTCGATCACATGCTTGCGGAAGCCCGCGAAATTGCCCGGCCCGGCGCTGCCGGTGTCGACTGCCGTGGTGACGCCGGAGGTACGGCAGAATTCCTCGGCATCGATGCCGAGCGAGGTGCCGCCCCAATAAACATGGGTGTGCAGATCGATCAGGCCCGGCGTGACGATGTAACCGGAGACGTCGCGCACGTCAGTTCCGGGATCGGCCTTTAGCGCGCTTCCGACCATGGCCACCTTGCCGTCGGTAAAGGCGACATCCGTCACCGCGTCGAGTTTTTGCGACGGGTCGATCACACGGCCGCCGCGCAGGATCAAATCGAAAGGCATTGGGATCTCCTGAGGTGAAGTGAACGAAGCTCTATCAGGTCTCAACACCGACGACACCGTCGATCAGGTTGAGGCCGAGCAGGAATTCGGGACTGAAGTCGGTGCGCACCAGAGGCTCCAGGACAATGCCGCGCGCCAGCACTGCCGCCTCCTCGCGACGCGCCGCGACCGCTTCGCCGATCGACACGGCCGCGAATCTGAACACCGCTCCGGGCCGCGCCTGGGCCAACCGGCCGATATCGGGACCGATGATCGTGGCAATCTTCGGATAGCCTCCGGTCGACTGACGATCGGCCATCAGGACGATGGGACGGCCATCGCCCGGCACCTGGATCGCACCCATCGCGATCCCGTCGGAGACGATGTTGTAGCCACACGCGTGCGTCAGCCGGGGCCCGTCGAGGTAATACGCCATGCGATCGCTGCGGGCCGAGACAGTCCACGGCCCGGCCAGAAATGCGGCGATCTGATCATCGGCGAAGTAATCGTTTTGCGGACCAAGGACGACACGAATGGTGTCGGTGGGGCGGTCGAGCCAAGGTGCTGCGATGGTGCCGATCGACGATTGCAACGCTCCGGAAGGTTCGAAGCCGAGACGGTCGCCTGCGATGATCGCGCGGCCGTTCACGCCGCCAAATCCGGTGCGCGTGTGGGTGGCGTGCGAGCCGAGTACTTTTGGCATGGTGAGTTGACCCGCGACCGCCAGATAACACCAAGAGCCGCGGCCGCCCGCGCGAATTTTCAGCACGGCGCCCGCTTCCAGCTTGAGTGCCACGGCCGGCGGCAACGGCCTGCCGTCGAGGCTGAGCGCAAATTCGCCACCGGCGATGGCGACGCTGAGCAATCCAGCCTCCGCGGTCAGTTCGATCCCGCCGACGGACACCTCGATCGCGGTCGCGTCCGCGGGATTGCCGGCTACAAGGTTTGCCGTGGCATGCGCCAACAAGTCCATCGGGCCTGCGGCGGTGACGCCGAAGCGCAGATAGCCGTGTCGACCGCCATCCTGCAGCGTCGCGCCCGGCCCGGCCGACAGCACCCGAAGGGTCGCTTCCGGCGAGGCGGCCATCACGCGGCCTGCTTGCGGGCAACGATTTCGCCGCCCGCCGCCCGCTGCTCCAGATTCCTGAAGGTCGCGAGATCGATCGAGTCGAACCGCAGCAGGTCGCCGGCCTGAATCAGAAAGGCATCCTTGCGCTCCGCAGCATAGAGACGTTCCGGGGTCCGGCCGATGACATACCAGCCGGTCGGCATCACGTAGGGCGCAATGGTGCAGAGGCCGCCGCCAATCAGCACCGAGCCGGCTGGATGCGGCGGCCTCGGTGTCGCACGGCGCGAGATCTTGATCGGCTCCGGCACACCACCGAGATAGGTCTGGCCCGGCGTGAAGCCGCACATATAGACGCGATAGGTTGCCTCCGTATGCAAGGCGACGATTTCATCCCGCGTGAGTCCGAGGATGTCAGCGGCCTCGTCGAGATCCTCTGCCAGTGCCGGATCGTAGCAGCAGGGCAATGTCCAGATGGCACCCTCGCCCCGCCATTCGGCAAGACCCGTCATCCTGCGGCGCACGATGGCGATCAGAGTCTCCCTGTCGATCCGAAGTGGATCATAGTGGATCATGAGCGAGCGATAGGTCGGCACGAACTCGCGCGTTCCGGCCGGAGGATCGGCGCGCAACGCTGCGTCGAGCGCGAGCACCCTGTCGTTGATTGCGGGATCAACGGTTTCACCGAATTCGACGACGAGGGCTGCTTCGCCCGCGTCGAGAAAGCGCGGATCGGTCTGCTGCGTCATGCGGCCGTCGGCTTGAACGGCTTCAGGGTAACGCCGGCCTGCTCCAGGCGCGCGCGCACCAGGCTCGCCGTCGTAACCGCGTGTTCGGAATCGCCGTGCACGCAGATCGAGCGGATCGGCGTCGGCAAATGCTTGCCGCTTGCCGTGATCACCGCGCCCGCTTGCACCATCGCGAGCACGCGCGCCGCAGCTTCCTCCGCGCCTTCGATCATCGCACCGGGTTGGCCGCGCGGGATCAATTGCCCGGTTTCGGTGTAACCGCGATCGGCATAGATCTCTCGATGGATTTCAAGGCCCGCGGCTTCACCGGCCGCCACCAGCTCGGTGACGGCGATGGCCAGCAACGCCAGATTGGGATCGACCGCCCGCACCGCCCGCGCTACGGCGTCGGCAACGTCGCGTTCCTCGCAGGCGATGTTGCCGAGCGCGCCGTGGGTCTTCACATAGGTGATACGGTGGCCCGCGTAGGCCGCAAGCGCCATCGCCGCACCGACCTGATAGGCGACCAGCCGTTCGATCTCGCCGTTCGAGAACGGAAGACGGCGGCGGCCGAAGCCCCACAGATCGGGAAACCCGGGATGCGCGCCGACCGCGACGCCGCGCTTGCGTGCGACGGCAAAGGTCCGTGCCATCACTTCGGGATCGCCGGCATGAAGTCCGCAGGCCACATTGGCTGACGTAACGATGGCGAGCATGGCGTCGTCGTCGCCACAGCGATAAGTCCCAAAACCCTCACCAAGATCGGAATTGAGATCGACGGTGGGCATGGCAGCCTCCTGGGCGTTACTGACATCCGAGAATGAACGTCACCTTCGCCGCGAAACACGAGGGCGTAAAGTCGGGACGTATCGACCGAAGTCGATATCTGCCCTGCAATGCTGCCGTGGCATAAAATCCGGCACCGAAGCCCCGCGCCGAAAAGGTTAACAGCCGGGGTGACGCAGGGTTGGGCGTTCTAATCGCCGTTGTATTCGGCCAAAATTTGATTATATTGCTCTCTCAGCTGCAACCGCTGCTGAATTTAACGTTGGTGTGACCAGGCCCGTCTGTCCAGGCGGGCCGTCGCCGTTTCAGGGTTCGTAGCGATGACTCGTTCCAATCGGGTTGACCATATTCGCATCACCTCGCACCCGGCACCGGGTGCCAAACTCAACTTCCCTATCGCCTGGGGTGCTGCCAGCCCGCGCGAACGCGGACCGGTGATCGGTACGGTGTCGCGCCCGCAGGACCGCAACGTCATCGGCACGCATGGCGGCTCCTATTCGGTTTACCGCGCGCTCGCCGTCTCTTCCGGCGCGCTCGACCCGATCCGGCGTCCGGACCTCACCAACACCCATCCCGCCGAAACCATCGGGCCGTTTCCGCAATGGACCGATCCGCAGCGGATCGTCTCGCTGGATCCGTGGGGACATCTCGCCGCGGAAAATTTTGCCGGCGAAATTGCCGAGGGCATCGACATCCGCCCGAGCATTGCCATCACCCGCGCCCGCCTCGATTTGCCTGAGCTGCAGGAGGCGATCAAAGCCGGACGGCTCAAGCAGGATGGCGACGTCGTTCACAAGAATGGAAGCGTCTCCGTGGTTAAGATCGCGATCGACCCGGTCTGGTACCTGCCGGGCCTGGCGGAGCGCTTCGCGACCACCGAAAACAATTTGCGCCGGCAGTTGTTCGAGCAGACCGCCGGCATGTTTCCGGAACTGGTGACGCGACCCGATCTGCAGGTCTTTCTGCCGCCGATCGGCGGCACCACGGCCTATCTGTTCGGCGACGTCAACAAACTGCCGGACCACACCACCAAAATCACCTGCCGCGTCCATGATGAATGCAACGGCTCCGACGTGTTCGGCTCGGACATTTGCACTTGCCGGCCGTATCTCATTCACGGCATCGAGGAGTGCGCGCGCGCCGGACAGACCGGCGGGCTTGGCATCATCATCTACAATCGCAAGGAAGGCCGCGCGCTCGGCGAAGTGACGAAATTCCTGGTCTATAACGCGCGCAAGCGTCAGGAAGGCGGCGATGCCGCAGCCCAGTATTTCGAGCGCACCGAATGTGTCGCCGGCGTGCAGGACGCCCGCTTCCAGCAATTGATGCCGGACGTGGTGCATTGGCTCGGCCTGAAGCGGATCGACCGATTCGTGTCGATGAGCGACATGAAGCACGATGCGCTGACCAGCCAGGGCATTGAAATAGTCGAGCGCGTGCCGATCCCCGACGACATGATCCCGGCCGACGCGCATGTGGAAATCGCGGCCAAGAAAGCCGCCGGCTACTACACGCCCGAGCCGCAGGAAAGTCCGGACAATCCGGTCGGCCGTCCGCTCGAAAAATTCTGAGAGGGCAACGGTGTCCCCCGCAAATCCGGAGACGTCGGCTGCGTTGTCGTTGCTGAACGCCAGCGCGGTTCGCGACCGCGCGCATCGCATGCTGGCGATCGGCCTTGACGACAGGTTGCCGAATTTCCGCGTTGACCTCGATCGCATGGACGGTGTTGTCGACCTGGTGCTGGAGACCACGCGCAAGGCCTATCCCTCCTTCGACGTGCCCTTTCATTCGCGCTGGCGGCACTTCGTTGCGAATGGGGACAATCGTTGGGCGGATATCGCCGGCCAGACCCAATGGCCCGGCCGCGCGGCCCGCGCCCGAACCGAATTCGATCTGGCGATCGTCAGCGTCTTCCTCGATGCAGGCGCTGGTCCAGCGTGGCGCTACCACGATCCAAAGACCGGATTGGCAATCGGCCGTTCGGAAGGATTGGGGCTCGCCAGCCTCGCGCTGTTCGCCGGCGGCTCATTCTCGGCCGATCCGCTTGAACCGTTGCGTGCCGATGCCGACATCCTGGCAGATCTGGACGTCGCCGACCTCGAGCGCGGCATGCAGGTCTCGGATGCCAATCCACTGGTCGGGATGGAAGGCCGCGCCGAGTTGTTGGGCCGGCTGGGCCGACTGGTGGCCGCGAAGCCGGATGTGTTCGGCAGCCAGGACACGCCGCGGCCCGGAGGCCTGTTCGATCGGCTGGCGAAGCTGGCCGATGGCGGAAAGCTTCCCGCGCCGAGCATTCTCGCAGAGTTGCTGCAACAGCTAGGCCCGATCTGGCCATCGCGGTTGACGCTGGGCGGGATCGCGCTCGGTGACTGCTGGAAGCATCCGGCGTTGACGACGAAGGATGCGACCAGCGGCCTCGTGCCGCTGCACAAGCTTTCGCAATGGCTGGCCTATTCCCTGATCGAACCGCTGCAAACGGCCGGTATCGTCGTGACGGATATCGACGGCCTCACCGGTCTTGCCGAATATCGCAACGGCGGACTGTTCGTCGATGGCGGCGTGCTCGCGTTTCGCAATCCCGAAGCCGCCCACCAAGAACACGAGGTGTCTTCGTCCCTGGTGGTGGAATGGCGAGCACTGACGGTAGCATTGCTCGACCGCGTCGCCGATGGCCTGCGACAGCGGCTTGGGCTCGATGCGATATCGATGCCGCTGGCAAAAATTCTCGAAGGTGGAACGTGGGCGGCGGGCCGATTGCTGGCGCGTGAACGCCGCGCCGACGCATCACCACCGGTGAAAGTCATTAGCGACGGTACTGTTTTCTAGATCCGAGGTCAGCAATATGGATGGCGTTACGATCGTTAATCACCCGCTGGTGCAGCACAAGCTGACGCTGTTGCGGAGAAAAGACATTTCGACCAAGTCGTTTCGCGAACTCCTCAAGGAGATCGGGATGCTGCTGTGCTACGAGATCACCCGTGACCTGCCGCTGGCTGACGTCGAAATCGAAACGCCTCTGGCGCACATGAAGTCGCCGCAGATCGCGGGCAAGAAGTTGGTATTCGCCCCGGTGCTGCGGGCCGGCGTCACCTTCGCGGAAGGCATGCTCGATCTGGTGCCGACGGCCCGGATCGCGCACATCGGGCTCTATCGCGAACCGGAAACCTTTGTTGCGGTCGAGTATTTCTTCAAGGCGCCAAGCGATCTGAACGAGCGGCTGGTGATCGTGATCTCGCCGGTGCTGGCCACGGCGAACTCCGCCGTCGCCGCGGTCGACCGGCTGAAGGAGCGCGGTGCCAACGACATCAGGCTGGTGTGCCTGATCGGCGCGCCTGAAGGTGTCGAGCGCATGCGCGGCATCCACCCCGACGTGCCGATCTGGCTCGCCGCTGTTGACGATGGCCTGGACGACAACGCTTACATCGTTCCCGGCCTCGGCGACGCCGGCGACCGCGCCTATGGCACCAAATAGCCTGATGTCACGATGAACTACGAGCCATGGGCCAGGAGAGTCTGGACGATCGGATGATTGCGGTCGGCCAGGCCGTCGATGACGTCAAAATGGTGCCGGCCGGGTTCTTCGACCGTGCAGGTTCGCGCGCCGAGCCCGGTCCAGATGTTGGGAAGCAAGGCGTTTTGGCGGACGAACTCCGGGCGCTCCGCACTGCCCACCCAGCAGGTCACCCGGATGCCGGGCAAAGGCTGCAACAGCGCAGGACTTTCGGTTTGCGCTTCCGCATCGTCGATCCGCAGCTCGGCATTCATCGCGGTCTTCAGCATTGGGCGAAGGTCATGGACGCCGGAGATCGAGACGGTATTCCGAATCCGCACGCGCGCCGCCTCCGGCAGCGGCGACGTCGCCGAGATCATGCGTGTGACCAGATGTCCACCCGCGGAATGGCCCGTGAGCAGGATCGGGCCCTCGACCATGGCGGCCGCCCGCGCGACAGCGGCGGCAATTTCGCACGTGATGTCGGCGATGCGAACTTCCGGGCAAAGCGTGTAGGACGGCATTGCCACCGCGTAGCCGCTGTCGACGGAGCCGCGCGCGAGATGCGACCAAAAACTCTTGTCGAGGGCGCGCCAGAATCCGCCATGGACGAAAACGACCAGGCCCTTGGGCTCGCCCTCGGGACGGAACAGATCGAGACGATTTCGTCGCCGCTCGCCATAGCCGATGTCAAGCGTCGCTCGTCCACTGCCCGCCAGTTCATCGCGATAGGCCTGGGCGGGCTGTACCCAGGCCGCCGGCCAGCGTTCGCCATTGGGGATGTTGGGGCCGTTGGCATAGGCGTCGTTCCAGTCGGAAATCTGATGAAAGATCATGCGGTCGCTTTCCGTTTGGTCTTGGGCAGCCTGAGGCGGCACCGGCGATCAGGGCCCACTTCGGCGGTATCTACTCACATCGTCCGCTCGCAGGAC
>JBOHIT010000730.1:0-7997 GCA_050726155.1 Bradyrhizobium sp. | reverse complement strand
CGCATGCGGTTTTCCAGCGACCCGCCATATTGATCGCTGCGCCGGTTGGCGATCGGCGACAGGAATTGATGCAGCAAATAGCCGTGGGCGCTGTGCACCTCGACGGCGTCGATGCCGAGCCGCACGGCGCGTTTTGTCGCGGCGACGAACGCCTCGCGCACCCGCGCCAGGCCCGCCGCGTCGAACGCCAGCGGCGGCGTCTCGCCCTCCTTGTGCGGAATGGCCGACGGTCCCTCCGGCCGCCAGCCGCCTTCGGATACCGGGATCAATTGACCGCCGTCCCAGGGCGTGTGGCTCGAGGCCTTGCGGCCGGCATGGGCGAGTTGAATCATCACCGCGGCCTTCGAGCGTTTGCGCACCGAGGCCAGGATCGGCTTCAGCGCCGCCTCATTGGCGTCGTTGTAGAGGCCGAGGCAGCCCGGCGTGATCCGGCCGATCGCCTCGACCGCGGTCGCCTCGATGCAGAAGATCGCGGCCCCCGACAACGCCAGCGAGTTGATATGCGTGAAGTGCCAGTCATTGGCGTCGCCATCGACCGAGGAATATTGGCACATCGGCGCCACCATGATGCGGTTGGCCAGATTGAGGCCGCGCAGCTGGATCGGGGAAAACAGGTTGCTCATGGGATTTCCGGATTGGGAGGGAGGGATGCTGGTCTGCAACGTAGCGAGCCGCCTCCCCCGCCTCAACCCGCCGTCCGCGCAACCCTCCCCCTACTGCTTGATTCCTGCCGCCTTGATCAGCTCGATATTGGCCGCGATCTCGCGCTTGACGAGCGCGTCCATCTCACCGGGCGTCATCGGCATCGGCTCGATGGCGAGCTTTTTCAGGCCTTCCTGCGTCACCGGATCGGCCAGCACCTTCGTCCCGGCCGCATGCAGTTTGTCGACGATCTCGCGCGGCATCTTCGCGGGCACCAGCACGCCGAACCAGATCGCGCTGTCGGCATCCTTCAATCCGACATCGACCGGACTCGGCACCTCAGGCAGTTCGGCCGCACGTTTAGCGGTCGACACCAGCAGCGCGCGCACCTGGCCCTGCTGGATCAGGGGCAGCGCGGTTGCGAGCGGACAGAAATAGAAATCGATCCGGCCGCCAAGGATGTCGGCGATCACTTCGCCGCCGCCGCGATAGGGAACGTGGGTGGCCTCAAAGCCGGCGGCGAGCCGGAATTTCTCGGAGCTAATATGGACCGCGCTGCCGATCCCGACCGAGCCGTACGAGATAGAGCCGGGCTTGGCTTTGGCCTCCGCGATGAAATCCTGGATGGTTTTCCACGGCCGCGCATTCGGCACGATCATCACATTGGCGGTGGAGCCGATCATCAGCACGGAGGCGAGGTCGCGCGCGGCATCGAAGGCGAGATTCGGGAAGATCGCAGGCGCAATCGTCAGCGCGTTGGAATTGGAGAGAATGCTGTAGCCGTCGGGATCGGCCTTGGCCACCAGCCCCGAACCGACCGTTCCGCCCGCGCCGGCGCGGTTCTCGATCACGATCGGCTGGCCGAGTTCAACCGCCAGGCGATCGAACAGCAACCGCGGCACGACGTCGGCCGCACTGCCCGCGCCGAACGGAATGGTCGCCTTGATCATCCGCGACGGCCAGGTTTCCGCATGGGCGGCGGAGGCAAGGAAAGCGAGCGAAAGGGCGGAGATTGCGCAAATGGACTTGTTCATCAAATACTCCGGGTTCTTCGCCGGGAGCGTAGCAAGAACCGTTCCATTATTGAATGAATTCCGCAAAACCGCAGATCGAAGATCGAGGCAGGCGGATGAAGCCAGGGTGCGAGAGAACGAAGAAAGTTCAGTCCACCAGCGTGAACTGCAGCAGCAGATTGCGCTGGATCATCGAGAAATTGTCGTCGGAGATCAGCGTCAGCACCGTGTCGCCCTCCGGCGTGACATGGACGTCGATACCTTCGAGATTGTCGATCTCGCTGCCGAGATCGGCGTTGAAGATCGTGGGGCCATCGATCACGGCGCCGGGCGCGAGGGATGCGAGCCCGATGCGCCGGATCCGGACGCCGATGCCGCCGAGGATGGAAAATTTGCGCTCCAGCAGCAGCAGATCGCCCGACGGCAGCAGCACCGCATCGCTGATGTCGAAATTCTCGGTGCGGCGGACACCGAACTGGCCGGGCGTTTTGCCACCGATCAGAAACCCGATGATGTTGCCGCCGGCGTCGAGCCCGCGTTCGGAGATCGCCATCAGCGTCCCCGCCAGGGCAAAGCCTTTCGGCACCATCACCAGCGCCTCGAACCCCTTGTTGAACGGCAGCTTGCGCGCGGCAGGCGGCAGCGGCACCACCTCGCCGAGCGAGCGCGTAAAGCCCTTGGCGAAATCGAACCGCAAGATCTGGTTGACGCGTTCGATGCCGACGTAGACGTAGGAACCATCCAGCGCGAGCGCCTCGGTATCGAACCAGCCGCGTGCGGTGATCGGCTTGCCGTCGGCACCGAGCATCGGCGACGCCTCGACATCGTCGAGGCCGGTCATCTCGCGGCCCTTGTAGACGATGCGGCCGGTAAACCAGCCGCCCTTGTCGCTGATGGCAATGAAGCGCTCACCCTTGGCGTCGAGCCGCAAGCCCGACAATCCGCCGAAGCCGCGAAACCGCGAGGTCAAGATCAGCCCGCTGCGATATTCCAGCGAGCCGAACCGTACATGCGACCGGTCGCGCGTATCGAACGACGGCAGCGGACGGGCGTTGACCTCGATCGAGACCGGCGCCGTGACCGAATATTCATCCGGGATGGCCGGTTTCGGCGGCTTCTGAACCGCGGTCTGTGCCTGCACGATGGCGGGCAGCGCCGCCACCGAAAGCCCCGCCGCTGCAGTCTTCAGAAAGCGGCGGCGGCTGAGCGGTGCGCGCATACTCTCAGGAATGCAGACGGCGCGGCCGTCGGGTCGTGCTCGGCCCGGCGCCATGGGTCTCGCTGAAGAGTTCGGCGAGCTTTTCGGTGATCGCGCCGCCGAGTTCCTCGGCATCGACGATGGTGACCGCACGGCGATAGTACCGCGTGACGTCGTGACCGATGCCAATCGCGATCAGTTCGACCGGCGACCGCGTTTCGATCTCCTCGATGATATGGCGCAGATGCCGTTCGAGGTAATTGCCGGGGTTGACCGAGAGCGTGGAATCGTCGACCGGCGCACCGTCGGAAATCATCATCAGGATCTTGCGCTGTTCGGCCCGCCCGAGCAGGCGCTTGTGCGCCCAGTCCAGCGCTTCGCCGTCGATGTTTTCCTTGAGCAGCCCCTCGCGCATCATCAGCCCGAGATTCTTCCGCGCGCGACGCCACGGGGCATCGGCGGATTTGTAGATGATGTGGCGCAGATCGTTCAGCCGGCCCGGATTGGCCGGCTTGCCCGCGGCAAGCCACGCCTCGCGGGATTGTCCGCCCTTCCAGGCGCGCGTGGTGAAGCCGAGGATCTCGACCTTGACGCCGCAACGCTCCAGCGTCCGCGCCAGAATGTCGGCGCAGGTCGCCGCCACCGTGATGGGACGACCGCGCATCGAGCCGGAATTGTCCAGCAACAGCGTCACCACGGTGTCGCGGAAGGTCGCTTCCTTCTCATGCATGAACGAGAGCGGGTGATAGGGGTCGGTGACCACGCGCGACAACCGCGCCGGATCGAGAATGCCTTCCTCGAGATCGAACTCCCAGGCGCGGTTCTGCTGCGCCATCAACCGGCGCTGCAATCGGTTGGCGAGCCGCGCGACGATGCCCTGCAGATGCGCAAGCTGCTTGTCGAGATAGCTGCGCAGCCGTTCCAGTTCGTCATGATCGCAGAGATCTTCGGCCGCGATGACCTCGTCGAATTTCGGCGCGAAGGCGTGGTATTCGGGGCCACGCGGCTCGTTGGCGCCGCGCGAATTCGGCCGCGTCGCCTCGCCCGGCGTCTCGTCGTCCCCGAGTTCGCCGTCGTCGAACGTATCCGACGTGGAGGCCTGCGCGCTTTCCATCGCGCTCTCGGACATTTCGTCGGTCGAGGCCTGGGCCTGATCGGCGCTCATTTCCTGCGCGGCATCGGAGTCGGGCGAACCTTCGGCGCCGGACTGATCGTTCTCGCCGTCCTGGTTCTCTTCGTTGTTCTCGTCGTCATCGGCATCGGCATTGCGGTCGTCGCCGAGGTCGAGCGCCGACAGCAGGTCATGCACGAGATCGCCGAACTTGGCCTGATTTTCCGTGACGCGGCTCAACTGGTCGAGCCGGGTGCCGATCTTGTCTTCCAGCACCGGGCGCCAGAGGTCGACCATCTTCTTCGCGGCCGCAGGCGGCGCCATGCCGGTCAGTCGTTCGCGCACCAGCATCGCCAGTGCATCCGACAGCGGCGCGTCGGCACGGTCGGTGATTTCGTCGAACTTGCCGCGATGGAAGTGATCGTCGAGCATCGCGGTGAGGTTTTTCGCGACCCCCGCCATCCGGCGCGAGCCGATGGCCTCGACGCGCGCCTGCTCGACCGCCTCGAACACGCCGCGCGCCTGCGGATTGCCCGGCATCAACTTGCGGTGCACCTTGGGATCGTGGCAGGCGAGCTTCAGCGCGATCGAATCGGCGTGGCCGCGCACGATCGCCGCATCGCGTTTCGTCATCTTGCGGGCGGGTTCGGGCAGCCGCGCCTTGCCCGGCGCCAGACCCGGACGTTCGGCGGCGAACGTCACTTCGAGCTCGGGAGCTTTTGCGATCGCGCGCAGGCACGACGTCACCGCGCGCTTGAACGGTTCGGTCGGCGCTTCCTTGGATCCGGTACGGAACTTCGAGTTGGATGTGCTCATAGCGCTTTCGTGAACCAATGGCGCGTCACGCCTTCAGGATAACCTTCGATCGAACCGAATTCCTCATACCCGCAACCGCGGTAGAAACCGGGCGCCTGAAAACTCATCGTATCGAGATAGGACCGTGTAGCCCCAAAACGCTTCGCTTCGTCTTCAATCGCCTTGATCAACCTAGTACCGTGGTCCTTCCCCCGAAGCTTCTGCTCCATCCAGAACAACTGGATGAACAGCACCGTGGTCCAGACTTCGCCGACAATCCCGCCGACGATCTTGTCGCCTTCGCGCAACGAGATCGCGAGGCGCTTGTATTTCTGCTTGCCCATCTTCTCGGTGTTGTAACCGATCAGTCCGCCGAGCACCGCCTTCTTGGTCTTTCCAATGGTGCGCTCGACGGAGATGGATGGCATGGGCTAGCTGAGTGCCACGTTCACCGAACTCTCGGCGAGTTCCTGGTTGAAGCAGCGCTGATAGAATTCAGCCACCAGCGGCCGCTCCAGTTCGTCGCACTTGTTGAGGAAGGTGACGCGGAACGCGAAGCCGATGTCGGAGAAGATATCGGCATTCTCGGCCCAGGTGATCACCGTGCGCGGGCTCATCACCGTCGAGAGATCGCCATTGGCGAACGCGTTGCGGGTGAGATCGGCGAGCCGCACCATCTTGTTGACGATGTCGCGGCCTTCCGTCGTGCGGTAGTGCTTCGCCTTCGCGAGCACGATTTCGACTTCCTCGTCATGCGCCAGATAGTTCAGCGTCGTGACGATCGACCAGCGGTCCATCTGGCCCTGGTTGATCTGCTGGGTGCCGTGATAGAGGCCCGACGTATCGCCGAGACCGACCGTGTTGGCGGTCGAGAACAGGCGGAACGACGGATGCGGCTTGATCACCTTGTTCTGGTCAAGCAGCGTCAGGCGGCCGGAGACCTCCAGCACGCGCTGGATCACGAACATCACGTCGGGACGGCCGGCGTCGTATTCGTCGAACACCAGCGCGATGTTGTGCTGCAGCGCCCAGGGCAAAATGCCGTCGCGGAATTCCGTGACCTGCTTGCCGTCACGCACGACGATGGAGTCCTTGCCGACCAGATCGATACGGCTGATGTGGCTGTCGAGGTTGACGCGCACGCAAGGCCAGTTCAGCCGCGCCGCAACCTGCTCGATGTGGGTCGATTTACCGGTGCCGTGATAGCCGGTGACCATGACGCGGCGGTTGTGGGCGAAACCGGCCAGGATCGCGAGCGTGGTGGCGCGATCGAAACGGTAATCCGAATCGACGTCCGGCACGTGCGGATCGACTTCGGAATAAGCGGGCACTTCGAGATCGGTATCGATTCCAAATACCTGCCGGACCGACACCTTCATATCGGGC
Organism: Bradyrhizobium sp.; assembly: GCA_050726155.1. Taxonomy (GTDB): domain Bacteria; phylum Pseudomonadota; class Alphaproteobacteria; order Rhizobiales; family Xanthobacteraceae; genus Bradyrhizobium. Next base: position 1,852 of record JBOHIT010000730.1, on the reverse strand, counting down.
AAACCGACGGGCTCAACAGTTTTGTGCATGGCGGCGGTCGTCATCAATCCTCCGAGGTCCCGGGCGCTCCCGAAACCAGATTTGCTGAGTGGCTGCGGATGGGTGTTGCTGCAAACCTAGCAGAGAGCAACGGCCGGAAGAAGCCCGCGGCGCAATCAAAGTTCCGTTGCCTTTTCATTGAGATAGGGGCTGAACTCGATTTTTGGAGGGCAGCCCTGCGAATCACGCCGTACTTTTGTCCGAAGCCGAGCCACCAGCGGCCGGCCTCCCACCCGGGATGGCACTTTCCACCTCCACGGCGAGTTGTTAGGTCTAGCCCCGCCCAGACCACTGAAACAGGAATTTTGTGGCCTCCTTCCTTGATCCCCTGATCGCGTTTGTTTCGGCCCACGCCTGGCTCGCCTATCTGACGCTGTTCCTCGCAGCCCTGCTGGAGGCGGTTCCCGTAGTCGGTTCGCTGGTGCCGGGCTCGACCATCATCCTGGCCCTGAGCGCACTGGTGCCCGGCGGCGAATTGAACCTTTGGGGCGTACTGGCGGCCGCCATTGCCGGGGCATTGGTCGGCGATGGCAGTGCCTTCTGGGTCGGTCATCGCTCGCAACGCGAAATCCTCAACGTCTGGCCGCTGCGGAATTATCCGGGCGTGGTGGCCCAAAGCGAAGCCTTCTTCCATAGCCGAGGCGCGCTGGCGGTGTTTTTCGCCCGCTTCGTGCCGCCGATCCGCGCGTTCGTGCCGATCACGGCGGGCGCGCTGGGCATGCCGCCACTGCGGTTCTACGGCGTCAATATTCCGGCGATCCTGGTCTGGGCATTGGCACACGTGCTGCCGGGTGTGCTGGCGATCTCTGCCCTGCACCAATATTTCGGCGTGCCGCATCACCATGGCACCAAGCATCTGTGGATGCTGGCGGTGCTGGGTGGCGCGCTAATCATCGCCGTTGCGATCTGGATTTTCCGCCGCCAACGGGGCGGCGGCGCGATCGAGACCGCCAAGCCGGTCAAGTGATCCGGGCGCGCACCGCGGCCGGACCGACATAGCGGGCACGGGGGCGGATCAGCCGGCCGTGACGCAGTTGCTCGCTGGCATGTGCGATCCAACCCACCGTACGCGCCATCGAAAACAACACCAGTTCATGACCGGGCGGCAGGCCCAGCGTATGCACGAGCACGGCCAGCGCGTAGTCGATATTGACGAATTCGCCGGTCGCTTCCGCAATGCGCTGCGGGATTTCGTCGGTCAGCTTGCGGTCCGCGCCTGATCGCGCCAGGGCTTCCAGCAAGGCTTGCGCGCGCGGATCGCCATGCTTGTAAACGCCGTGGCCGAAGCCGGCGAACCGCTCGCCCAGCGCCACGCGCTCCCGGATCATCGACGCCACGTCACCGCCGGCCAGCGTCTTGAGCAGCTGCGCCGCCAGCACGCCCGCGCCGCCATGTTTCGGGCCTTTCAGCGCGACCAGACCGGCAATCATGGCGTCGTAGAGGTTGAGGCCGGTCGAGGCGGCGCAGCGCACCGTGAAGGTCGAGGCGTTGAGTTCGTGATCCGCCAGCAGCACCAGTGCGCGGCGGATCAGGTCGGCAGCGTGCCTGTGATCGGGCGCCCAGGCTCTTGCGATCTGCAGGTGCAGCGGTTGCGGCGACGTCTTTGCGTTCAGCATGGTCGCGACCACCAGGCGCAGAATGCGGCCGCCGACCATCGCGCGCCCCTCGGGCGCCCGGGTAAAAGCGCGGGGGTCGGCGACGGCCGCCAGCGCCAGCACCGCAATGGTGCGATCGATCGCATTGGCGCCGCGCGTGGCTTCGGCGACCGCGCGCATTTCCTCCGAGATCGACGGGCAATTGTCCGGCGCAAACG
>JBOHIT010000729.1:0-11493 GCA_050726155.1 Bradyrhizobium sp. | reverse complement strand
CCAGGCCGACCGCCTTGGCGGCGCCGGTCGAGGTCGGGATCATCGACATCGCGGCGGCGCGGCCGCGGTAGAGGTCCTTGTGCATGGTGTCCAGCGTCGGCTGGTCGCCGGTGTAGGCGTGGATGGTGGTCATGAAGCCGGTTTCGATGCCGACGGTGTCGTTCAGGACCTTGGCGATCGGCGCCAGGCAGTTGGTGGTGCAGGAGCCGTTGGAGACCACGAGGTGGTCACGGGTCAGCTTGTCGTGATTGACGCCGTAAACGATGGTGGCGTCGGCGCCGTCGGACGGTGCTGAAACCAGCACGCGCTTGGCGCCGGCGGTCAGATGCGCCGTTGCCTTGGCCTTGGCGCTGAAGATGCCGGTGCATTCCATCGCGATATCGACGCCGAGTTCCTTCCACGGCAGCTTCGAGGGGTCGCGCTCGGAGGAAACCTTGATCTTGCCGTTGCCGAGGCTGATCGAATCGCCATCGACGGTCACGGTGCCGGGGAAACGACCGTGCACGGAATCGAAGCGCAGGAGGTGGGCATTGGTCTCGACCGGGCCGAGATCGTTAATGCCGACGACTTCGATATCCTTGCGGCCAGATTCCGCAATCGCCCGCAAGATATTGCGGCCGATGCGGCCAAATCCGTTGATCGCGACGCGGATTGCCATGCTCGATTCTCCTCTAATAGCTGGCGCGACCCCCGTGGACTGGTTCCACGGCGGTGCTTACGGCGGATCGCCCGGTTCTGCCGGGCGAGTACGGTCAAGATGAGCTTTTAGGTAGACCTTTTTCCGGACAAGCTCAACCTCAGCCAGAGCGCCGCCGATCTGAAGTTCCTGCAGGGCTCGCCGCGGGCACCGTCAGGAACTTCAGATCGATCAGCGGCGCTCCAAAGATATTAATCGTCTAGTGCCCATTCATTTCCGAAGTTCGCATCGAAGGGGCTGCAAATGCTTGCGAACTTCGGAAACGGGCACTAGACGCGTTTCAGGGCCGCGTTAACCGCAGCCTCGGCGGTAATGCCGAAGTGCTTGTAAAGGTCCTTGGCGGGGGCGCTGGCACCGAAACCGTGCATGCCTATGAATTCACCATCCTGGCCGATCACGGCGTCCCAGCCCCAGCGCACCGCGGCCTCGATCGCGATCTTGACCGGCGCGCTGCCGATGACCGCCTTCTGGCGGTCCGCCGGCTGCGCCAGCAGCAATTCCAGCGACGGCACCGAAACCACCCGCGACGCGATGCCGCGTTCCGCAAGCTGCTTCTGGGCGGCGACCGCGATCTCGACTTCGGAGCCGGAGGCGAACAGCGAAACCTTTGCCTCGCCTTGGGCAGCGACCAGTTCATAGGCGCCATGGCTGCAGGGATTGTCTGATGGAGCTGACGTGCGCAGTTGCGGAAGGTTCTGGCGGGTCAGCGCCAGCACGGTCGGGCCGTCGATACGGTTGAGCGCGAGCTCCCAGCATTCCGTGACTTCGACAGCGTCGCAGGGCCGGAACACGCGCATGTTGGGAATGGCGCGCAGCGCCGCCAGATGCTCGACCGGCTGATGCGTCGGCCCGTCTTCGCCGAGCCCGATCGAATCATGGGTCATGACATAGACGACGCCCGCACCCATCAGCGCGGCGAGCCGCATCGCCGGCCGTGCGTAATCCGTGAACACCAGGAAGGTAGCGCCGTTCGGCGCGAAGCCGCCATGCAGGAACACGCCGTTCATGGCTGCCGCCATGCCGTGCTCGCGGATGCCGTAATGGATGAAGCGGCCCTTCGGTGTCTTGGCGGAAAACGCGGTCGCCGATTTCGCCTTGTTGTTGTTGGAGCCGGTGAGGTCGGCCGAGCCGGCGAGGAACTCCATCGGCATCGCGCCGGCGATCGCCTCGATCGCCGATTCCGATGATTTGCGGGTTGCGACATTCTGCGGCGCCTCGATCAGCGCCTTCTTGTGCGCGCGCAGCGCCTTGCCGAGCGACGCCGGCCGTTCGTGCCGCATCCGCCGCTCGAATTCGGCGCGCTTGCGGTTGCCGAGCTGCGCAAAGACGCCTTCCCATTCCTGGCGCGCGGCAGCGCCGCGGCTGCCGGCGGCGCGCCAGTTCTTCAGCACTTCGTCGGGTACCGAGAACGGCTCCAGCGAAATGCCGAGCTTTTCCTTGGCGCCCTTCAGTTCTTCGGCGCCGAGCGCCTCGCCATGGGCTTTCGCGGTGCCGGCGCGGGTCGGCGCGCCGAAGCCGATGGTGGTCTTGCAGGCGATCATCGTGGGCTTGTTGGACTTCTGCGCCCGGGTGATGGCGGCTGCGATCGCCTTCGGATCATGGCCGTCGATCAGTTCGGCCGCCCAGCCGGCCGACTTGAAGCGCTTCACCTGGTCGACCGAATCGGCGATCGAGGTCGGGCCGTCGATCGAGATGCCGTTGTCGTCGTACAGCACGATCAGCTTGCCGAGCTTCCAGTGCCCGGCCATTGCGATCGCTTCCTGCGAAACGCCTTCCATCAGGTCGCCGTCGGAGGCCAGCACATAGGTGTGATGGCCGACCACCTTCTTGCCGAATTCGGCCGCGAGCATCTTCTCCGCCAGCGCCATGCCGACCGCGGTCGCGATGCCCTGGCCGAGCGGGCCGGTCGTGGTCTCGATGCCCTTGGTGTGGAAGTTCTCGGGGTGACCCGGCGTCAGCGATCCGAGCTGACGGAAGTTCCGGATCTGGTCGAGCGTCATGTCCTTGTTGCCGGTGAGATAAAGCAGCGCATACAGCAGCATCGAGCCGTGCCCGGCCGACAGCACGAAGCGGTCGCGGTCGGGCCAGTTGGGCTGGGCGGCATCGAATTTCAGGAACTGCGTGAACAGCACGGTCGCGATGTCGGCCGCACCCATCGGCAGGCCGGGATGGCCGGATTTTGCCTTCTCGACGGCATCCATGGCGAGGCCACGGATCGCATTGGCCATACGGGAATGATCGACCTGCGTCATGATGAGAATCCGCCTGAAATGAGATGCTTGGTTGCGGGGATGTACCGGGCGAAAGGCCGCAATACGAGCGTTTTGGCTACGGGATGTCAGGGCTGGATAGCACCTCAATTCCCTGAGTCCAAGGCAAGGAAACGCCGATCCGGTGCGAAAAGTTGCTTAAAGCATGATCCGGAAAAGTGGGTAGCGGTTTTCCGGAAAGATCATGCTCAAACAAGACCGGTAGATCGGGATGACGGGTCATCCCGATCTACCGGTGCATAGCTTCGCGCGGGCGTTGCGCTGTCCTCGCTTGCCACGTAAATTTAATGGCCTAACCGCTTGCCGAACCGCAGATTTTGCTGTGCGGCAGGCTTAACCGAAGGTCCACGCTGTCTCTCATGAGCGATCGTCCCGTCAACGGGGCCGGCAACCCCGAGCCAGCCTTCGCCGATATCGACGCCGCGACCCGGCGGCTGATGGCGGCGCTCGACGCGCTGGAGGCCGCGGCCGAGCGGCGGCGCGATGCGGACCGCGACGAGAATGAGCTGGCGAGCCGGATCCAGGCGCTCGGCGCCGACCGGTCGCGCCTCGCCGACGAACTCGACGGCTCGCTGGTGAAGACGCGGCGGCTCGAGCGCACCAACCGCGAGATATCGGAGAAACTCGACGCCGCGATCGGCACCATCCGCGCCGTGCTCGCTGCCGGAGAAGAGCCATGAGCCACATCAACGTCACCATCAACGGCCGGCAGTACCGGATGGCCTGCGAGGAAGGGCAGGAGGTGCGGCTGCTCAAGCTCGCCGAGAATCTGGAAGCACGTGTCGAATCGCTGCGCGGCAAGTTCGGCGAGATCGGCGATGCGCGCCTCACGGTGATGGCGGCACTGACGGTGTGCGATGAACTGCTCGACGCCAACCTTCGTATCCGCGCGCTCGAGGAAGAACTCGACGCCCTGCGCAACGTGCGCGTCGCGGCTACAGATCGTGCCCGGCAGACGCAGACCGCGGTCGCCAACGCGCTCAATGCCGCCGCCGACCGCATCGAAAAGACCACGCAGATGCTGAATCGCACCATCGGCGGCGGTGTCGCGATCGGTTGACGGTTGCGCGTTAGTACTGGCGGATTGGACTTTTAACCCCTACATTGGCTGGGCGAAGCTGCGTCGCGCGTCAGGAGCCATATATCCCCGGGGCCTTATCGATCCTTCAGGGAACTGTCCCTGGCCGGGTCCGTGGATCCGGTCATATGGTGCCCACCTACTTTCGTAGGTGCTCCGGGATCGAGTGCTTCAACGGCCTCTGCGGCTTCGCACTTTTGTTTCTCTCGTTATGGTCGAGTTGATTGCCGCTAGTCCCTCCAGCACTGCCGTCATACTCCGCGAAGGCGGAGTATCCAGTACGCCGCAGCTTCACGGTTCTAGCATGTACGTCTCTGGAATACTGGATCACCCGCTTTCGCGGGTGATGACAGAAAACAAGATGCGATCACGGCGGAACAGAACGCTGCATGACGGCAAGTGCTTCGAAAGCAGACCTTCGCGCTGCCGCTTTGGCAAAGCGCGAAGCATTAAGCGACGAGCAGCGCGCTGATGCGGCGCAGGCCCTCGCCAAGCGTCAACTTCCGTTCGAGATCGTGCCCGGGATGGTCGTCTCCGGCTATTCGCCGATCCGCGGCGAGATCGATCCGACGCCCTTGATGCGCAAGCTTGCCGAACAGGGCGCGAAACTGGCGCTGCCGGCGGTGATGGCGCGCGGCAAGTCGCTGGCGTTCAGGGCGTGGTCCCCCGATGACCGGCTGATGATGGGAGCGCTCGGCATTCTCGAGCCGTCGCCGGCCGCCGCCGAGCTCATTCCGGACGTCATGCTGGTGCCGCTGGCGGCGTTCGACGCCGGGGGGCACCGTATCGGCTATGGCGCCGGACACTATGATTTCACGCTCGATCATTTGCGCAAGGTCAAAGCCATAACGGCCGTAGGCATGGCGTTTGCCGTGCAGCAAATAAAAGCTGTTCCGGCGCTGCCGCACGACGTGGCGCTCGATTATGTGCTAACGGAAAAGAAAGTGTTCGATTTCCGGAGCTGAATTTTGCGCATCCTCTTCATCGGTGACGTCGTCGGCAAGACCGGCCGCACCGCCATATCCGAACATCTCCCCGGCATGGTCCAAGACTGGTCGCTCGACCTCGTCATCGTCAACGGCGAGAATTCCGCCGGCGGTTTCGGGATCACCGAGGCGATCTATCAGGAATTCCTCGACGCCGGCGCGGATGCGGTCACGCTCGGCAACCACGCCTGGAATCAAAAGGAGGCGCTGGTGTTCATCGAGCGCGCGCCGCGCCTGATCCGGCCCTTGAACTTTCCGCGTCATACGCCAGGCCGCGGTGCCGCGCTGATCGACACCAAGAACGGCAAGCGCGCGCTGGTCATCAACGCGATGGGCCGCGTCTTCATGGAGCCGCTCAACGATCCCTTCAACGCGGTCGGCAAGGAGCTCGACGCCTGTCCGCTGCGCGAGGCGGCCGACGCCATCGTGGTCGATTTCCACGGCGAGGCGACCAGCGAGAAACAGGGCATGGGATTTTTCTGCGACGGCCGCGTCAGCCTCGTGGTCGGTACCCACACCCATGTGCCGACCGCCGATCATCAGGTGCTGCCCGGCGGCACCGCCTATATGAGCGATGCCGGCATGACTGGCGACTATGATTCGATCATCGGCATGCAGAAGGAAGAGCCGCTGCACCGCTTTGTTACCGGCATTCCCTCCGGGCGATTCGAGCCGGCCTTCGGGGTGGCGACGCTGAGCGGCGTCGCGGTCGAAACCGACGACGCGACCGGGCTGGCGCTTAAGATCGCGCCGGTGCGGGCAGGGGGCAGGCTGGAGCCGGCGGTCCCCGCCTTTTGGTGAGCTAGCCTGCGACATCCTGTCATGCTTTGATGCAACCCGACGGATCGTTCGATCGTGGAGGTTGTTTGGCCAGCGAGCGCCTGGAACGACGGTTGGCGGCGGTAGTGGCGGCGGATGTCGCCGACTACGATCGCTTGATGCGCCTGTATGATGAGCGGACGCTTGCCGATCTGAAGAACGTCAGGCGCACGCTGATCAACCCAGCCGTCGCCGAGCATCGCGGCCGGATCGTGAAAACCGTCGGCGGCGAGATGCTGGTCGAGTTCCCAAGCGCCGTCGATGCGGCGCAATGCGCGGTGGAAGTCCAGCACGGCATGGCCAGGCAAAACGCCGCCGTGCCGCAGGATGCGAGAATCGAATTCCGCATCGGTATTCATCTCGGCGACGTCATGATCGACGAGAGCGATATTTTCGGCGACGGCGTCAACATCGCCGCGCGGCTTGGAAAGGTCGCCGAGCCCGGTGGCATCTGCGTCTCCGACGACGCGCACCGGCAAATCCGCGGCAAGATCGGCGCCGTCTTCGATGATCTCGGCGCGCAAACCCTGAAGAACATCGCCGAACCGATGCGGGCATGGCGAATCCGGATCGGCGGCGAGGCGGCGCAAGGGCCCTCAAATGGCGCGTCCGCGAAAAATCCTGCGCCGTCGGGCCGGCCTGCGGCGCTTCCCGACATGCCGTCGATCGCGGTGCTGCCGTTCCACAACATGAGCGGCGACCCCGAGCAGGAATATTTCGCCGACGGCATGGTCGAGGAGATCATCACCGCGCTGTCGCGGTTCAAGTCGCTGTTCGTGATCGCGCGCAATTCGAGCTTCACCTACAAGGGAAAATCCACCGATATCAAGCAGGTCGGCCGCGATCTCGGCGTGCGCTACGTGCTGGAAGGCAGCGTGCGCAAGTCCGGCAACCGGGTTCGGATTTCCGGTCAGCTGATCGAGGCCATGACCGGCACCCATATCTGGGCCGACCGGTTCGAGGGCGGGCTGGAGGATGTGTTCGGCCTGCAGGACCAGGTCACAGCCAGCGTCGTGGGGCTGATCGCGCCGAGGCTCGAACAGGCGGAATTCGAACGGACCCGGCAAAAGCCGACCGAGAAGCTCGACAGCTATGATTTCTATTTGCGTGGCGCAGCGCAGTTGCATCAGCGGTCGTCGGTGCTCGATGCTTACGGGTTCTTCAGGAAGGCGATCGAGCTCGACCCGGAATATGCGGCGGCGCACGCCATGGTGGCCTGGACCTGGATGGCGCGGCAGGCCATCGGCGGCTTGCCGCTCGCCGACGCCGACAAGGCCGAAGCTATCAAACATGCAAGGCTGGCGGCGCGGCTCGCCGACGAGGATGCTTTCGTGCTGTCGCGCGCCGGTCATGTGCTGACCTATCTCGGTCACGAGTACGACCACGGCGTATCGCTGGTGGAGCAGGCGGTCACGCTCAATCCCAACCTTGCCATCGTCTGGTATTCGCGCGGATGGGTCTCACTGATGTGCGACGAGACCGAACGCGCGATCGAGAGCTTCGACCGAATGATCAATCTCAGCCCGCTCGATCCCCTGCGGATCAGCGCCTGGGACGGCACTTCGCACGCGCTGTTCGCGCTCGGACGCTACGAGGAGGGCTGCGCGGCGGCGATGAAGGCGATTCAGTTCAACGTCAATGCCCATACGCTGGGGGCGTTGATCATCAACGCGGTGCGTGCCGGCCGCACCGCGGAGGCGCAACAGGCGGTCGCCCGGCTGTTGAAGATCCAGCCGGGCTTTCGCACCGCGCACGTCACGGAAGCCTATCCGGTCCGCCGCGCCGAGCGGCGCGACCAGATTGCCGCGGCCCTGCGCGACGCTGGTTTGCCGGACTAGCTACGCCGGGCGCTGCGAGCCGGGGCAATTCTATCTTTGCATGGGGTTGTTTTCGCATTTTTGCGTCCGGCCGCTCAGTAGCGCGCCGGCACGTACATCTCCGGCGGGACCGGACCGCGCTGATAATCCGGGTTGTGCACCCGCTGCGGCAGGATGACCGGAGCGTGCGGAACTTCATTGTAGGGGATCTGTTCCAGCAGATGCGCGATGCAGTTCAGCCGCGCCTTCTTCTTGTCGACGGCCTGGACCACGTGCCACGGCGCTTCCGCAATATGGGTGTGCTCCAGCATCGATTCCTTGGCCTTGGTGTATTGCTCCCAGCGGCTGCGCGCCTCCACGTCCATCGGGCTCAGCTTCCACTGCTTCAGCGGATCGTGAATCCGCATCGTAAAGCGCAGATGCTGCTCCTCGTCGGTGATCGAGAACCAGTATTTGATCAGGATGATGCCGGAACGCACCAGCATGCGTTCGAATTCCGGCACCGAGCGGAAGAACTCCTCGACGTCGGCTTCGGTGCAGAAACCCATCACCCGCTCGACGCCGGCGCGGTTGTACCAGCTGCGGTCGAACAGCACGATTTCGCCGCCGGCTGGCAGATGCGAGACGTAACGTTGGAAATACCATTGCGTGCGCTCGCGCTCGTTCGGCGCCGGCAGCGCGGCGACGCGGCAGACCCTGGGGTTCAGCCGCTGCGTGATGCGCTTGATGACGCCGCCCTTGCCGGCGGAATCTCGGCCCTCGAAGATCACCACGACTTTCAGCTTCTGATGCTGCACCCAGCTCTGCAGTTTCACCAGTTCGCCCTGGAGGCGGAACAGCTCCTTGAAATAGAGCCGGCGGTCGACGGTTTCCTCTGACGTGTGGCCGGCAAATTCGTTGGTCAGCGCGTCGAGGCGATCGTCGTCGATCTCGAGCTCCAGCTCCTCGTCGAAACTATCGATCATTTCCGCGTGGATGCGATCGTGGATCGAGCCATTGACTGGTTTTTCGGTCATCGAGGTGCTCCGGCCGAGGAAAATGCGCAGCGTCACCCGTTATTTTCAAATGCGCATGTCAGGGGTGTGACAGCGCGCCAACGGCCGCCGGACGTGGCGCGTCAGCTCCGATTCGGCGCTTGTCGTTCAGGAAGGAGTCACAGCCGGTAGGCGGTACGGAAGCCGCCCCAGTGGCGGCCCTTGACGCGGACCGGCACGTCGATCTCGCGCATCATCACCATGTTGCCGTTGCCCATGTCGCGGGCGTAGCTCTGCACCAGGTAGGCGCGCAGGTTACGGCCGGCGGCGAGACCCGCGGCATCGTTGAAGATGCGGCGGTTGCGGCTGTTGGCGGTGTTCCAGGCGACGTCGCCCGACCGCTGCGGGTGCGAATAGATCTTGTTGTGCACCGGCAGATAGCCGTTCTGATCGATCATGGCGCAGAACGCCATGCGCTTGTCCCGGGCCAGGAAGGCTTCCTGGAACGGCGGCAGCGCGCGGTCGGCCCAGTCCAGGATTTTGGTGCGGTACTGCACCGGATTGCTGCTGGATATTTCGACGTAGTTGGTGTCGAACATGTCCTCGATCGAGATCGCGCCGCTGGCGATGCCCTGCTCGAAGATCTTCGTCAATGCAACGCCGGCTTCCATGGCGCGGGTGACGAATTCGGTATTCTCGTCGTGGATCGCCCACAGTTTATCTTCGATCGCCTCGCGCAAATCGGCATCCAGCCGCTCGAACTGCGCCTGCGTGCCTGCCTTCGAGCGCTCGCCGATGCGAACCTTGCAGGCTCCGATGTCCGGGAGCGTCGCGTCGAAGCTCTGGTTTTGCGGCAGCTTCTCGGCGTCCGGGCCGCTGATCAGGATGCCCTCGATCGAAATCTCGTAGACCGGGGCTGCGATCAGGCCGCGCGGGGTCTGGATTTCGATTCCAAGGCTGCAGGGCATTTTTTCCTGCTTGCGGTTACCCTGGCGTTCGCCCTGGCGCAGCAGCACGGCGCAGCGCGATTTGAGTTTCTGCGCGAAGGTCGTGACCGCCCGGCCTGCCTGGGCGACGCTTTCGCCGTGCGCTTCGGCTTCCTTGGTCGCGACGTCGATTTCGGTGGCGCTATCGCCGACCGAGACGATGAAGCGCGAGGCGGAAGCGGCATTGTCGGACATTTCGCCGGTGGTCTGGCTTTGCTCGGCGACCGCGCCATTGACGTTGTCGAACACCGGTCGGATCAGCTCGATCGCCTGCGAAATACGGTGCACGGCATCGACCGAGCCGGCGGCGTCGCGCTGTAGCGCCTCGATCTTCCTGGTGATTTCCTCGGTGGCGTTCTGGGTCTGCACCGCGAGCGCCTTCACCTCGGTGGCGACAACCGCAAAACCGCGCCCGGCCTCACCGGCGCGCGCCGCCTCGATCGTGGAGTTGAGCGCCAGCAGCGTGGTTTGCCGTGCGATCTGCGCGATCAAATTGACGACGTTGCCGATCGCCGCCGAGGACTCGCGCAGGCGGTCCACATTGGCGCTGGCTTCGCGGGCGGCCTCGCTCGCCTGGTCGGCGAGCTTGCCGGCATCACGGACCTGGGTGCCGATGTCCTGCGCCGAATGGGTGAATTTGTCGGCGGCCTGCGAGAAGGTGGACGCCGTGGATTGGGCTTCGGTGGTGCGGCCGGTCAGGGCGTCGGTGCGATGGCGGATCGTGGTCAGCGTCGCCGCGGTCGCCTCGGCGCCGCCGGCGACCGAATTGGCCGCCCGCTCGAGTTGGCGGATCATGCCGCCGAGTTCGAGTTCCAGGAGTTCAAGGATTTCCTTGGCCGAATCGGTTTCTACGGCAACGGCGTCCGGCGCAACTACGGCTGCGGTACCCGCCGGATTCTTGGGCTCGACGGCAGGCACGGTCGCTTCCGGCACTCGCTTGCGAAACAAGGCCATGATCTCTCTAAGGGTTGGGGACTCTTGAAAGTTGAAATTGGTGCGCCAATCCTCTCATCCGGGCATGAAGTCATGGTTAACAACTGCCTGATATTCCGGCATACGGGCACTACTTAAGTACCGAAATGGCCGCAAATCTTTGATTTCGGCCGGTTGACGGCCTATAAGGCCGCGCTTTCATCCAAATTCCGCTTCCCGAACGAATCCAAGAGACCCCGCATGGCCGGCCATTCCCAATTCAAGAACATCATGCACCGCAAGGGGCGCCAGGACGCCCAGAAGTCGAAACTGTTCGGCAAGCTGGCGCGGGAAATCACGGTCGCAGCCAAGATGGGCCAGCCCGATCCGGCGATGAACGCCCGGCTGCGCGCGGCGATCATTTCCGCCCGCCAGGAAAACATGTCGAAGGATTCGATCGAGCGCGCCGTGAAGAAGGCGATCGGCGGTGACAGCGAGAACTACGACGAGATCCGCTACGAGGGCTACGGCCCCGGCGGCGTTGCCGTCATCGTCGAGGCGCTGACCGACAACCGCAACCGTGCCGCCTCCGACATCCGCTCCTACTTCACCAAGTCCGGTGGCAACCTCGGCGAAACCGGCTCGGTTTCCTTCATGTTCGATCGCACCGGCATCATCGAATACGACGCCAAAGTCGCCTCCGACGACGCGATGCTGGATGCGGCAATCGAGGCCGGCGCCGACGACGTGATCTCGAGCGAGAGCGGCCACGAGATCTATGCCTCGCAGGAAACCTTCCGCGAGGTCGCCAAGGCGCTGGAGGAGAAATTCGGCGAGGCCCGCAAGGCGGCCCTGACCTGGAAGCCGCAGAACACGGTTCCGGTCGACGACGAGACCGGCGAGAAGCTGTTGAAGCTGATCGACCATTTGAACGAGCATGACGACGTGCAGAAC
>JBOHIT010000728.1:0-10654 GCA_050726155.1 Bradyrhizobium sp. | reverse complement strand
CCTTTCGTGCCCAGCGTGATCCACCCGGAGCCGACCGGTCGCTCACCGATGGTCGCTGTCAGCGAGACGCTGGCGATGCCCGGCAAACCGAGGTTGACGGAAGTCGCGATCTGGTTGGTGCCGTTGGCGACCTGGCCCGTTGCGGAGACCAGATCGAGCGCCGATACGGCGACGCCGACCTTGGCCTTCTGCCCCGTGGTGAGGTTGGCATACGGACCGACATCGATCAGTGAGCCCGGCTTGATTTTTGTCGTGCTGCTCGAGACTGCTTGCGAGATCGTCGACAACGCCGTTGTTGCGGCGCTGGCACCATTGGTAGCCTGCTGCGTCGTCAGGGCCGCCGCGATGATATCGGAGACCTTGACGTTGCTGCTAAGCACGCTGTCATACGTGGCGCCGGTCATGTTGATACGTGTCGACAGCGCCGTCAGAAAATCCAGCGCGTCGATGCGCGCGTTGATCAGGGCCTGATAGTCCATCACCGACAGCGACAGAGTGGTCCCGAGCGTCGCGCCAAGTATGCCATTGATCAGTCCGCCGTTCAGCGATGCGAGCCTCGAGCCAATGGCAAACGACGCGATAGCGGTCGAAGACGCGGTGGCCGAGGTCCTGATCGTGTATTGACTGGTGCCGGTGAAGATACGCGCGAAATACAGCGGGGTTTGGGTGTTCAATGTCACGCGCGCCGCATTTGCCGTGCCGGCCGCCGGGGTCACGAAACGGTTTTGCGGCAAAACGGCACCGTTCGCGGTATAGGTTCCGAGCTCGAGCTTGACCATTGCGTCTGCGGGGTAGTTGTTTTTCACGACCGTCGCCGTTGCGGCATTCACCGCGTTGGAAAGATTACTGGCGGCAACCATTGCGGCGAGGTCGGCGGTGCTCTGGGTCTTGCGCCGATCGGCGAAGATCGTTCCAAGATCGACCGCGAGCGCCGTGCATCCGATCAGCAGGCTCATCACGCCGGCGCCCATGATGGCAATGTTGCCGCGTTGATCAGCGCCAAAACGCCGGAATGTGGCCGTCGCTTTCATTTCAGAACCCTCCATACGGGATCGACGCGGATCGGACGATCGTGGACGGTGGGGCAGGAACGAACGGCAAATGATAGATAAAGCTCTGTGATGCGTCGTAATTTACCGTGACGACATATACGTTGGCGTCGCCTGCCGACACGGCCGCATTGACGGAGAGACTAGTCGCCAGCAACAGCGGATAGGTCGAGGCATTGGCCGTGACATAACTCGTGGCGAGACTATTGCGCTCGCTGTCATTAATTCCGGCAATCGACGAGCGGGCGGCTTCGGCAGCCAGCTGCTGCACACCGTGCACCATCGCCAGATAAGATCCGAAAACAACGATCCCGAACACCAGCACCAAAAACACCGGCGCCAGCATCGCAAATTCGACCGCGGATACACCACGGCAGCAACCAACAAGCTTACGCATCACCTGGACCTCACTGTTTCCGTTCAGCGTCTCAGGGTCGTGTGAAAGCGGGCTGTAAATTCCCTTCCGAGAATCGGAGCGGTTGATCCGTTGCTATGGGGCGGATGCTTGTTATGGGGTTATCAACATGGAGAACGTGGCGACGGGCGCCCGATCCAAAACTTACCGTTTCGTCCGGAGAAATACGGGATATGCACCTTCGCGTTCATATGAACGTATAATACGATTGTATGAAGCTATAATTTTTTCGATGAATTGTGTATCTATGTGTCTGCAACCACTTATTGTGCTGTTATTGATTCTCGCGATATTGATTCCAATTGGTCCTGCCAGGCGCAGGAGGAGCCGTTGACGCATCGACAAAGTACGCATATTCCGATCGAGATTATTCGTACCGTGGTCGCCATTTCGGAGACTGGAAGCCTTTCAAAAGCGGGTGAGAGGCTCGGTCTAAGCCAACCGGCGATAAGTTCGCAGATCAAACGCTTGCAGAGCATGATCGGCGGCTCGTTGTTTCTGAAGACGGCGAATGGGACGACGACGACGGAGCTTGGCAAGCTCGCCTTGCGCCATGCGCGCCGTATTCTCGATGCGAATGATCAGATGCTGCGGCTCGGTGGCAACCCGATCGGCCCGCAGCCACTTCGGCTCGGGCTCAGTACGTTGTTCGTCCCGGAATTCGTCCAGCATCAAACGCGGGAAGCCCTGGCGGATATCTTCATCCACACTGATCATTCAACGACGATCGGGAGGGGGTTGATTGATGGCTACATCGACCTGGCCTGCATCTATGAAAACGAAGCGATCAAGTCCGAAATCGAAGAACTGGTTATCAATGAATTCGAGGAGCCGCTGGTTTGGGTGCGATCGAATGATTTTGTCCTAAGTCCTGGCGCTCCGATCCCGCTTCTGACATGGCCCGGTGACGACTGGATGATCCGGACGATGGTCAAGCAGGGGCTCTCCTACAGGATCGTTTTCAATAGCCCCGATTACCACGCGAGGCTGGCAGTGCTGAGAGCGGGCATCGGGGTCACCGCCATCCCCAAACGCATGGTCCCGCCGGATTTGATTTGCGCCAGGGAGTATTATTTGCCTCCGCTACCACCCATCAAGGCGTTGCTTTGCGCGAGGCTGGAGCTGGACAACGATCAGGCTTGGGTCGTCACGAGGCAGCTATCCGAGCTTTTCTTCGATAGCGCGGAAGCTAGCGGCAACGAGACCACAAGCTAGTCGTTCGCTGGAGCTGGCTCCTTGTGGCCGCAACGCAAGCATTCCAGCATCCGCGGAATGTGTCCGGGATTACTCGGTATCATTCTCATCTGGCATTTAGGACAGAGGGGGCGGGGAGGCGAGTCTTCTGGGGCAGGCATTCGGATACAATCTCGCTCGCTTCAGATTTGCTTAGAGATAGATACGGCGCTGTCGGAACGAAGTTCCAAGCGATTGGAACTTTTTTGACATTGGCGAGGCGGAACCGCATTCGATCGGCCTTGTTGTATCTCCATGGAGGAACGACATGGCTGAAAAATTTGACCCCGCGCCGCACGACAAGCACGCCGGCGACCCCCGTGAAGCCCTGCTGGCCGATCGGAAAATGCACGAAAAGCTCGATGCCGGGCTGGAGGGCAGTTTTCCGGCGTCCGATCCCCTGAGCGCCGCGCAACCGGCGCCGTCGAAACATGACGGCAAGATCGACGATGAGACGCTGTGGGAAAAGCTGCGCGCGGTATTCCGCTGACAAAAGTTTGGCGGTCAGGTCATGAAGACTGAATTCAACCATGCCGCCAACGACTCGCCGCGCAGCGGCAGCTCGAAGAAAGTCGCGCCTGTGATCTGGGCCGTGATCGTCGCTGCGATGATCGCGGCCGTGATCTGGTTCGGCATGCACCCGTGATCCGAATGCTGCGCGCGCATCGCGTGTAACCTTTCCGGAACAATTCAGATTTCCGCGAATTGCTCCCTCGATAAATTCATCAAGGAGGATGGCGATGATCAAGCATCTTGTTATGGCTGCCGTCGCGGTGGCCGGTATTTCGTTTGTGCAGCCGGTGGGCGCGCAAGAAGTTGGCGTCGGCGTTGGACCGGCGGGCGTTGGTGTCACGGTCGGCAGCGGCCGTGGCGACCGCTACCGCGACCGTGAAGTGATCCGCGAGCGTGAGTACCGTGATCGCGACGAGACCGTCGTGATCAAGCGCAAGCGCGACCGCGATTACGATCCTGATCGCAGGGTCATCATCGAGCAGCGCGAGCGCTACTAGAGCGTTTTCGAGTGAAGTGGACACCGGTTCGCGTCGAGAATCCAATCGGCGTTAAGCTTGACGGAACGGCCTCCCTGGTGGAGGCCGTTTCTGTTTGTGCGCTCAATAATGCGGCGGCCGCTCATTGACCGGGCCGGGGGCGTTGCTTTCGGCATCCTGCAGCCGCTCCTTCAGCTCGATAAGCTGGCGCGTCAGCGCGTCGATCTGCTTCCACTGCGCCGTGATGGTCTGGTTCAACGTCTCGATGGTTTCGTCCTGAAACGTCAGCCGCATTTCCAGCGCGTCGATGCGCGCGCTGAGGGCATTGGTGTCACTCATGCGAGTCACCGTTCATGTGCCGTTCCTGCAAGCCGTAGCCGAGCGCGACGCGCTCGTCGAACACGAAGCATTCACCGCGCCAGCGGCTTTGTTCTTTCGGCACGCCTTCGAGATAGCGCAGGATGCCGCCCTTGAGGTGATAGACTTCGGAAAATCCATGCGCCAGCAAATAAGCGCTGGCCTTTTCGCAGCGGATGCCGCCGGTGCAGAACATCGCGATCTTCTGATGCTTTGAGGGATCGAGATGCTGCGCGGCAAAATCCTTGAATTGCCCAAAGCGTTTGATGCCGGGATCGACCGCGCCTTCGAATGTGCCCATCGCCACCTCGAACGCATTGCGGGTATCGATCACGAGCGTATCGGGGGCTGATATCAGCGCGTTCCAGTCGGCCGGCTCCACGTAAGTGCCGACCCGCTGCGTCGGATCGACCGCAGTATCACCCAGCGTGACGATTTCCTTCTTGAGCCGGACCTTCAGCCGCGCGAACGGCATCGCGGCGGCGTACGAGAATTTGAGTTCGAGATTGTCGAGCCGGCCGCCGAACAGGGCGCCCGCTTGCAACTCCGCCACCAGCGCATCGATCGCCCCGGTCTCTCCGGCGATGGTGCCGTTGATGCCCTCATGCGCCAGCAGCACGCTGCCTTTCAGCCCGAGGCCGGTGCAGATCGCGCGCAACGGCTCGCGCAGCTCCCGGAAATCCGGAAGTGCTGCGAACTGATAGAAGGCGGCGACCTTGAGGGGCATGGCGACCGTTTATCAGGCGGGTAGGGGCTTAGGAAACCCTGCAAAATCAGCCAGCACCCCCTGCATTTGCCGGGCTGCCGTTGGCGCCAAATCTCTGGCATACCAGCCATTGCCCTGCCCGGGATGAATATGCCAAGAACCGTCGCTTGGCCGGACGTGATGCCGGGCCCCAAGAAAACGTTGAATAACATGTTGAAAAGAAAGCCTTCCTGATGAGGAATTTCCATTTCGCCGGCCGCTCGACGGTCCATGCCCAGAACGCGATGGTGGCGACCTCGCATCCTGCCGCGGCCCTGGTGGCGGTCGACGTCTTGCGCGCGGGCGGCACCGCCGCGGACGCCGCGGTCGCGGCCTGCGCGCTGCTCGGCGTCATCGAGCCGCAATCGACCGGCATCGGCGGCGACTGTTTTGCACTGATCCAGCCCAAAGGCGAAGGCAAGATCGTCGCCTATAACGGCTCCGGCCGCGCGCCGATGGCCGCCAACGCCGAATGGTACCTGGAGCGCAAGATCAACTCGGTGCCGTTGACCTCGGCGCATGCCGTCAGCATTCCCGGCGCCATCGATGCCTGGGACACGATCCTGCGCGATCACGGCAAGATGGGCTTCGACACCCTGCTGCAGCCCGCGATCAAGGCGGCGGAAGAAGGCTATATCGTCGCGCCGCGCATCGCCTTCGACTGGAAGAACGGTTTCGAGAAGCTCAAGAACGGTACCAACACCGCGCGCTACCTGCTGCCGCACGGCAAGCCCGCGGCGGCCGGTGACGTGATCCACCAGCCGGAGCTCGCCAAGACGCTGCGTGCGATCGCCAAGAACGGCCGCGACGCCTTCTATACCGGCGAGATCGCTGCCGACATGGTCGATACGCTGCGCGGCATCGGCGGTCTCCACACGCTGGAAGATTTCGCCGCCCACGGCACCGAGACGACGTCGCCGATCGGCACCATCTACAAGGGCCACGACGTCTGGCAGTGCCCGCCGAACGGCCCCGGCATCACCATGCTGTTGATGCTCAACATCCTGTCGCGCTTCGATTTGACCAAATTCCCTGCACTCAGCGTCGAGCGCTTCCATCTGGAAGCTGAAGCCGCGCGGATCGCCTACATGATGCGCGAGCAGCACATCGCAGATCCCACGCAGGCTCATGTCGATGTGGCCGGCATTCTGGCCAGGGAATTCGCCGATGAGCATATCGGCAAGATCCGGATGGACGGTTTGCTCGACTTGCCGAACGTGGCGCCGCCGATGAATCCCTCGACGGTCTACATCACCGTGGTCGACAAGGACCGCAACGTCTGCTCGTTCATCAATTCGATCGCGCATTCGTTCGGGTCGGCGATCGTCTCCAACAAGACCGGCGTGCTGCTGCAAAACCGCGCCGGCGGTTTCCGGATCCAGCCCGGCCATCCCAATTGCATCGCGCCGGGCAAGCGGCCGCTACATACGATCATGCCGAGTCTTGCGACCAAAAACGGCCGCGCGGTGATGCCGTTCGGCGTGATGGGTGGGCAGTATCAGCCGGTGGGTCAGGCCCGCGTGCTGACCAACATGCTCGACTATGGCTGCGACGTGCAGGAAGCCATCGATATGCCGCGCGGCCTGCATTACGAGGGCGTCTACCAGCTCGAGGACAGCGTCCCCGCTGACATCGTCGAGGGACTGCAGAAGATCGGGCACAAGACCACAAGCGTGGTCGGCCCGCTCGGCGGCGGCCAGGCGATCTGGATCGACTGGGACAAGGGCACCCTGGTCGGCGGCTCCGATCCCCGCAAGGATGGTTGCGCGCTGGGCTATTGAGGTGATCGGGGTTACGGCCCCTTTGCCAATCCAGAATTTCGGAACCGGACCCCATCGCTTTCGTTAAGCGATGGGCACAGGCGTGCGCCGTCTGTCTCCCACGTCAGCGTTCCGAGGTCCGTGATCAGCGTTCTCGATACCGACAATACCGAACAGGCCGATCTGCGCGGCGGCCGTTCGCCGTGGTTTGCGGCGGCCGGACATCCGGCTCGCCGTGAGGTTAGCGAGAGCCTCAGATGCGACGCGCTGATCGTCGGCGCCGGAATCACGGGATCGCTGGTCGCCGAACGCCTGACGCGCCAGGGCCTCGACGTCGTCATCGTCGATCGCGAATTGCCCGGCCGTGGCAGCACCGCGGCCAGCACTTCGATGCTGCTGTGGGAAATCGACCGCTCGCTGACGGAGCTGACCGAAGCCTACGGCTTTGAACGGGCATCGCGCACCTATCGCGCCAGCCTGAACGCGGTCACCGGGCTGAAGTCGCTGGTGCCGCTGCTCGGCATCGCCTGCGACATGCGCGACAAGGATTCGCTCTATTTGGCGGCCGGCGACACCTCCAGCGAATTGATCGAGGAACATCGCCTGCGCCAACGCGCCGGTTTGCCCGGCGATTTTCTCGACCATGCCAGATTGCTGGAAGCCTATGGAATAGCGCGCGCCGGCGCGATCATCTCGCCGGGGGCGGCCGATGCCGATCCGATGCAATTGGCGCGCGGGCTTCTCAACATTTCTGTCGCGCGCGGCGCCCGGTTGTTTGACGGCGAGGCGGTCGCGTTTGACCCTTCAGGCCGCGCGGTCGGCGTCGTCATGGCCAACGGCCGCGAGATCGAGGCGCGTTCGGTCGTGCTCGCGACCGGCTACGTAATGCCCGATATCGTCCATTCCACGGTGCAATCGGTGGCGTCGAGCTGGGCGATCGCAACGTCGCCACAGCCGCAGAACGTTTGGAAGGATGGCGCGCTGATCTGGGAGAACAGCAAGGACTATCTCTATGCGCGCACGACGCGGGCAGGGCGGATCATCATCGGCGGCGAGGACAGCGACGATGTCATCGAGCCCGAAGCGCGTGATCGCCTGATCCCGGAGAAGTCCGTGCTCCTCGCGCAAAAGCTCGCGGCGTTGTGGCCGGTCGCGAACACCGATATCGAATTCCGCTGGGCAGGCACCTTCGACACCACGCGCGACGGCTTGCCGTTGATCGGCCCGGTGCCGGGACAGAAGGGCGTCTATGCGGCCTACGGCTATGGCGGCAACGGGATCACGTTCAGTTTTATGGCCGCGCATCTGATTGGCGATCTGATTGCGGGCGGGACCTCGCCCTTGCTGCGCGATTTCGCGCTGGACCGGGACGGTGGATCGATCGGCGATTGACCGGTTGCATTTTGGGAACCTCGCGGATCGTCTCGCGTTGTCTATGCAGTCATCAACACATGGAGGCTGACATGGGTTTCGGTAAAGGTGCGCTGCTCTGGTTAATCGGAATTCCGCTTCCGATCATTCTGCTTCTTGCACTCTTCATGAACCGCTAACTACCGAGCGTCTTGAGCGCCTGCCGGCGTCAACCGCAAGTTCGCGAGCCGAGATTGGCTTGGTTGACAGGGCTCGACGCATTTGCGCCGGGCCCTGGTGTACCTGGGAGGCAGTCTATCGCAATGGCCGGTCAAAAAGCGAAGTCGAAACAGAACGAACGTGCCTCGGCAAGCGAAGGCCGTTTCAGCCGGATGTTCGGCGAAGTCGCGAACAAGACCTCGCAGGCGGCCGGCCGGGCTTCTGCGTTTATGATCGCCGCCAGCGTCGTCCTGGTCTGGGCAGTCACAGGGCCGTTATTTCAATACTCGGATACGTGGCAGTTGGTCATCAACACGGGCACCACGATCGTCACCTTTCTGATGGTGTTTCTGATTCAGAATTCCCAGAACCGCGATAGCGCCGCCATCCAGGTCAAGCTGGACGAACTCATTCGCGTCAGCACCGCGCGAAATTCGTTTGTCGGAATCGAACATCTTACAGACGACGAACTCGAAGAAATTCGAGACAGGTGTGAGCGGCGCGCCGAAGCGGAAAAGGTCGGCGAGGAGTCCGTGCAGCGAACGGGCAAGAAAGCCAGAGAGGCCGCGGATCGCGCTTCGTCGTGAGCGTCAGCTGCGTCCGATCAATATGCCCTGAAAATGTCCCGCAACTCGCGGGGCATTTTCGCCTCTCAAACTCGATCGCCTTTCGATGGACCGCCGTTTGGTGCCGTTGGTTAAACGGGGAAATTCATGGGCAGATATTGCAAGTCCGTCGTGAGCCGCGAGCCCAATGTGAAGATGCGTTAGCCGCAATGGAGACGTCGCCGGTCAAAAAGCACTGGACCACCCACATCGGGCAGGCGGCGGGTCATCCCGCCGCCTTTGTCGTTGTGCTCGTCTATGCGGTGCTCTGGCTGGTCGGCAGCCCGGCCACCTTCGAGTGGAATGCTGTCGCTACGCTGGCGGTCTTTATGATGACCTTGTTCATCCAGCGCGCCAACCGGCGCGACAACCTCGCACTTCACGCCAAATTGGATGAGCTTCTGCGCGTGGATCAGGAGGCCAGATCGGAGCTTATTCACCTTGACGAACAGGAACCTGAAGCCATCGAACGCCATCGTGACGAAGAGGTGCGCAAGGGCGGCGATTGACTTCCATTTGTGCGGCATTCCCCTGAATATTTGCCGGATCTGACGGGGTGACAACATAAGGTCCGTTGCGCTAGACACATTCCGATTTATCGAGAAAAGGTGCCCAAGATGCGATCATCCCGACGCGCGATCATCCAGACCGCGTTTGCCGCCATGGCGGCCGCCGCTACTTCACCCTTCATTTCCACGATTGCATCGGCCCAGACCGCAGGAAAACCCATGACCACAGCTTCAGGTTTGCAGATCATCGACAACACGGTCGGCACCGGCGCTTCGCCGAAGTCCGGACAGACCTGCGTCATGCACTATACCGGTTGGCTCTACGAGAACGGCCAGAAGGGCAAGAAGTTCGACTCTTCAGTCGACCGTAACGAGCCGTTCGATTTTCCAATCGGCCAGGGCCGCGTCATCAAGGGCTGGGATGAGGGTGTGGCCTCGATGAAGGTCGGCGGCAAGCGCACGCTGATCATTCCGCCCGCACTGGGCTATGGCGCGCGCGGCGCCGGCGGCGTGATTCCACCCAACGCCACGCTGATGTTCGACGTTGAACTGCTGGCGGTGAAGTAACCGTCGCCGCAAGCTTCGCAACAACGGGGGCGCCTCGTGAAAGTCTCCATCCTCGACGACTATTTCGACACGCTGCGGACGCTGGATTGCTACAGCAAGCTCGCCGGCCACGACGTGACGATCTGGAACGATCACGTCCAGGCCGTCGACAAGCTCGCCGAACGGCTGCGCGATACCGAGGCGCTGGTCCTGATCCGCGAGCGGACGCAGATCCGCAACGCCCTGCTGGAACGCCTGCCGAAGCTGAAACTGATCAGCCAACGCAGCGTGTTTCCGCATATCGATATCGAGAGCTGCACGAGGCTCGGCATCGTCGTCTCCTCGAGCCAGCACGCCGATACGCCGTCTTATGCGACGGCCGAATTCACCTGGGGCCTGGTGCTGGCGGCGATGCGGGCGATCCCGCAGCAGATGGCGTCGCTGAAATCGGGCCATTGGCAGATCGGTGTCGGCCAGACATTGCGCGGCAAGACGCTGGGTATCTATGGCTATGGCCGGATCGGCGCCGTCGTCGCCGGCTACGGCAAGGCGTTCGGCATGAAGGTGCTGGTGTGGGCGCGCGAGCCCGCGATGGAAAAGGCGCGCGCCGACGGTTATGAGACCGCCGCCAGCAAGGCCGCGTTCTTCGAACAATGCGACGTGCTGTCGCTGCACATGCGGCTGGTCGATGCCACCCGCGGCATCGTCAAGCCTGAAGATCTGGCGCGGATGAAGCCGACGGCGCTGCTGGTCAATACCAGCCGCGCGCCGCTGATCGAGCCGATGGCGCTGGCCAACGCCCTGCGCGCCGGGCGGCCCGGTATGGCGGCGGTGGATGTTTACGAGAAGGAGCCGCTGCGCGACGTCAACGATCCAC
>JBOHIT010000727.1:0-7790 GCA_050726155.1 Bradyrhizobium sp. | reverse complement strand
CGGCTGTGCCGGCGACCGCTGCAGCAACGGCTGCGCCCGCGCTCGCCGCCGTCTCACCCGACGAGCCGCAGTCGCTCGAGGCGATGGCGCGCGATCTTGCCAACGCCAGCCAGCAGATCGAACAGCTCAAGGCCAGCGTCGAGCAACTGAAAGCCAGCCAGCAGCAACTCGTGGCGATGGTTTCCGAGAAGGCCGCTGCGCAGAATCTGCGTCCCAGGAAGCCGGCGCAAGCGGCACCACCGCCGCGACCGGTCGCTGCCCTCGCGCCTGCACGCGGGCCGGCGCCGCCAATACCGCCGCGGCCGTACCGCCCGTCCGCGGCTCCAATGCCATCCGCCGCCGCCGCGCCGATGCCGTCATCGGGCTCCGCGCCTTACGTGCCACGACAGATTGAGCCGCAATCGCAAACCGCGGCTGAAACGCTGAACGATCCGGAACTGGTATCGGTGCCGCGGCCGCCGATGCCGCTGCGGTAGTTCCGCAAGCTCAGCTTCGGAGGTCTCGAAAGGCATCATCCAGCCGATCGAGCGCCTCCGAGAGAATTGGACGCGGCGTGGCAAAATTGAAACGCAGCCAGGTTTCACCGCCGGGCCCGAACTGCTCGCCGGGGCTGGCGAAAATGCGTGCCCGGTCTTTTACCCGCGCGGCAATATCCGCCGCCGGCAATCCGGTGCCGGAGAAATCGACCCAGCCGAGATAGGTGGCATCAAGCCGCATCGCGCGCGCGCCAGGTGCGGCTTTTTCCATGCGCGTGGTGAGTATGTCGTGATTGCCGGCGAGATAGGGCAACAGCGCATCGAGCCAGGCTTCGCCGGTGCGCCAGGCCGCCTCGGTCGCGAGCATGCCGAAGGCGTTGTAGGAGGCGAGCCCGCTTGCCGCGATACGCGCGTCGAGCCGCGCCTTCAACGCCGGGTTCGACGTCACGCAGGCGCCGACATGGGCGCCGGCGAGATTGAAGGTCTTGGTTGCGGCGAGACAAGTGATCAGGCGATCGGCGATCTCGGGCGCAGCCGACAGCGTCGGCGTGTGCTTGACGCCGCCGAGCAGCAGGTCGCAATGGATCTCGTCGGAAACCAGAATCAGGTTGCGTTCGGCGCAGAAGCTGGCGAGGGCGCGGATTTCCTCGGATGACCACACGGTGCCGCCCGGATTGTGCGGGCTGCAGAAGAATACGATTTTGGTTCGCGGCGTGATTTGTTTGGCCAGCGCCTCGAGGTCCATCTCGTAGCGGCCCTGGCGCTGCACCAGCTGCGCGTCGAGAATGCGCCGCTCGTTGGCGAGAATGATCCTGCGGAAGGCATGATAGGCCGGTGGAAACAGCACGACCTCGTCACCCGCTTCCGTGACGGCCTGCAGGATCAGACCCAGCCCCGAGACGACGCCGGGCGTCTGGCTGACCCACGCCGGGTCGATGGAAAGATCGTGCCGGCGCGCCATCCATTCGGCAAGTGCCGCCGCCCAGCTGCCGGTATCGGCATAATAGCCATGGACACCGCGGGTGACGACCTCGGACAGCGCTTCCGTGACGCCGGGAGGTGCTGCAAAATCCATGTCGGCGACCCACATCGGAATTCCATCCGCTGCCGTGATCCCCGAAAGCTTGGCCATCATATCCCATTTCGACGCGTGCGTGCCGCGGCGGTTAATAACGCGATCGAAATCAAACATCGGGACTGTGGCTCCTGCGTTGGCAGTTTTTTTGCGGCGTCAGATGCGCCGGGGGTTCAAATACCTGTTTCCAGGTGGTGGGTTGTTGCTATGCCTGCAGCACCGCATCGGCGCCGTTGACGGCGTCGGCGCTGTCGACGACCGTCTTTTCCAGCGAAGTGGCCTGCACCGAGATGTTTTCGGCAAAGAACCGTGCCAGCGTGACATAGCGCTGCGGATCGCCGCCGGCATCGCCGTTGCTTTTTGCCGCGAGCGCTTCGCCGGCGAGCATGCAGCCGCCGAGCGTCGAGCCGAACAGCCGCAAGTAAGGCGTCGCCCCGGCGAGCGCGTCGTTCGGCGCGGAGGCGACCTTCTCCAGCAGCCATTTGCTGGAGCGTTCCAGCGAGCCGAGCGCGTCGCGCAGTTTTGGCCCCGTGGTGCCGAAGGCGGGATCGTTGGAGGCCTCGACCTGCTTGACGATGCCGGAGAGCTCGTCGATCAGCGCCCACACCGACGCGCCGCCATTGGCGGCGAGTTTGCGTGTCACCAGATCGATCGACTGGATGCCGTTGGTGCCCTCATAGATCGAAGTGATGCGCGCGTCGCGATAATGCTGGGCCGCGCCGGTCTCCTCGATAAAACCCATGCCGCCGTGGATCTGCACGCCGAGATAGGCCACTTCATTGCCGATATCGGTCGAGAACGCTTTTGCGATCGGCGTCAGCAGTGCGCCGCGGGCGGCGGCGTCGCTGCGCACCTTGGCGTCCTTGGCGCGCACCGATACATCCAATGCGACGGCGGTGGCGTAACAAATGGTGCGCGCGGCCGCCGTCATGCTGCGCATCTGCAGCAGCATGCGCTTGACGTCGGGATGCACGATGATGGCATCCATGCCGTCAGTCTTGCTGCCGATGGCGCGGCCCTGGCGGCGTTCCTGCGCGTAGGCCAACGCCTGCTGATAGGCGCGGTCGGCAATGCCGACGCCCTCGAGGCCGACGCCGAGGCGGGCCTGGTTCATCATCGTGAACATGCACAGCATGCCGCGGTTTTCCTCGCCGATCAGGTAACCGATCGCACCGTCCTTGTCGCCGAAGGTCATGGTGCAGGTCGGCGCGGCATGCATGCCGAGCTTGTGCTCGATGCCGCTGGCGTAGACGTCGTTGAGCGCGCCAAGCGAGCCGTCGGCGTTGACCATGAACTTCGGAATCAGGAACAGCGAAATGCCCTTGGTGCCCGCGGGTGCGTCCGGCAATCGCGCCAGCACGAAATGCACGATGTTATCGGTCATGTCGTGGTCGCCATAGGTGATGAAGATTTTTGTGCCCTTGATGCGATAGCTGCCATCGGGAGCGCGTTCGGCCCGGCTGCGCAGCGCGCCGACATCCGAGCCCGCCTGCGGCTCGGTGAGCTGCATGGTGCCGGTCCATTCGCCGGAGACCAGTTTCTCCAGATAGATTTTCTTCAATTCGTCGCTGCCATGGGCGTCGAGCGCCTCGATCGCGCTCAGCGTCAGTAGCGGGCACAGCCCGAAGGCGATGTTCGACGCGCTCCAGATTTCGGTGCAGGCGGCGTTGATCGCCAGCGGCAGGCCCTGGCCGCCGAAGGCCTCCGGGCCCGACACCGCGTTCCAGCCCGCCGCCGACCAGCGCTGATACGCATCGGGCCAGCCCGGCGCCGTCGTCACCTTGTTGTCGGCAAGCTTGATGCCGTGCTCGTCGCCCACCGTATTGAGCGGCGCCAGCACGTCGCCGGCGAATTTGCCGGCTTCCTCCAGTACGGCCGCGGTGATATCGCCGTCGAAATCGCCGTAATGGCCGGCCTCCACCGCGGCCTTGAGGCCGGCGCCGTGGTTGAGGGCCAACAGGATGTCGTTGATCGGCGCGCGGTAGGTCATGACGGTTACTCGCCTGGACTGGAGACTAGCGGGCTGCCGTCTTCCCACGAAACTCGGCTTCTCTCAACTCTCCGGTGGACGTGCCCGGCGCGCGGCCATGGTGGGCCGGGGCGTCCAAAACCGCTGAACCGTTACGACGGATATAAAGGGTCGTGATTCCGGGCCGATTTAGGCCGAAATCCGGCGCTATCCTTTTGTTTGCGCATGATCTTGCCGGAAAACCGGTACCCTCTGTTCCGGATCATGCGCTAGCCGGTTGAAATGGCTCACCGCTCTCTATAGACCGGCGTTGCCGGAGGGACTTCGCAGGCTGCTTCCAGCCCGCGTTCCCGCACAGCCTGTTGGGGCGTAGCCAAGCGGTAAGGCAGCGGATTTTGATTCCGCCATTCGGAGGTTCGATCCCTCCCGCCCCAGCCAAGCAGTCACTCAACCAGAGAGAGTGGCGCCATATTGGTCGAATATGCCGCATTTTATAGGGTTTCGGTCCGATTGTCTAAAGTCTCTGGTCCTCAAAAAACGGCAACCTCAGCGAGAATATGCCGAAAGTCTCCGGGCCAGTCCGCAGAAATTCCCGTTTTTACGGAGACGATTGGCAGAGACAGGTTCGATCACCACTGAGCGGTGGGGGCGGCAGTGCTTTTCGGTTGCTAATTGGACTTATGCTTTTGCAGACCTGTCTTCAACGGAGTTGGGATCGCGTGGTCCTCGCGGCACGGCCGGAGCTACCAGCAAACCATCATCGATATCGAGGGTCTTTGCAGTTGTTGGAATCAGAAAATGCGGCCGTGCGCCGCTCGTCACCCCAGATCCGGTTGCCCGCGCGTTTAGGGTTCGAGCGAAAATGTTCGTTCCGATCACTAAAGTACCGGTCAATGGCAGCTTTGGCCGCTTCTGTGGACACGTAATCGCTATTGTGAGTGACTGCTCGTGCCATTCCACTGAATATAGATTCTATCACGTTGAGGAACTGGGCGCGCGCGGGTAGCGCTACGAGTTCGATGCGGGTGGAACTTGTGACGTAGGCCATGACATTGATGGCGGCGATCTTGTCGGTCAGTCGCTTCGAACTGTGCCACGAAGCCGCGTCCCACGAGAGATAAATGCAGGAGAGATGTCCGAAGCGCATCTGCAACATCTCTATCAATTTAATGATCTCATCCGTATTCTTCTTTTCCGAGTAAAAATGGATGACTTGGTTCGTCGCGAGCTCAAGGGCTGCGGTTACGATGAGATATCCTTTTGAACGCTGCCATTGAGGGACGGTTGCGATATCGCCTGGAGCGACTAGCCTACGTCCATCTTTTTGCTTGATTGCAAATGGACCAAACTCATCGATGGAAAAAAAGCCCTCATCGGCTTTAAGCGATGAAAGTATATTGTGAACCTTTTCAAGTTTCGTTTGGTAATCAGGATCGTTGCTCGTCAGCACCTTTCGAGCCTTAAGCCAACGATATCCGGCATCTTTAATGGTTGCTCGTATCGCGCGCTTCGTCAACGCAATCCCAGAAGTCTTGAGCGCCGCCTGCAAGTCAGAGATTTTCCAGGTCGTACGATTATAACCAAATGTTGAGGGCGGCGCGTGAAGCGTCTTGAACAGTGCGTCGCTTACTGCGACAGGTTGCGGTGGTCGTTTTTTGGGGCCACGGCGTTTGGGCAGCAAGTCAGACTCTAGACCGGTCCGCCGGTAACGATTGTAGTATTTGCGAAAGGTTTGGGCACAGGTTCCGTGATGCTGATAGAAATCTCCGATCCACCGAAATTTATCCGACCTGTGATCCTTGGCTGCCTCATACTCAGAAATGAGCGACTGCCATTTGTGGATGTAGTTTTTCTCAATGGTATTGTCATGGCTTTGCGCGCGCATTTGAATCACCTCACTGCTTACTACCGATATTCCGCTGAGCAGCACGGGCACTTCTTTCCTGTCAGGTAGCCCGCAATGGAAATCTCCGATTGTCGGCGGTTGCCAACATACCTTTGCTGGGCATTCCCGTTTTCGGAGTTGTTAAGGTGGAGATCGGTTCGATCAGACTGCGTGAGTTCGAGCCCTCCTCGCTCGTTGCATTGCCTGTGTCCGCCTTTCCGGAACCGGGCCGGCTGCATGGAGTAGCTTCCAGTGCATGATAGACACGTCATAGCGAAAATGCCGGCGTCTCCGAGCTCCCGATTGGATTGCGAAAAGCCTGAAAAGTCTCCAGGGCCGCAAACCGCGATTTTTGACGGAAATTCTCTAATGATTTCAAAGGAGGAAATGTAAACGGGAATTTCGGAGTTCGATCCCTGCCAGGGCAGCCAGGCAGTCCGGCCGTTCACGAGAGTTTACAACCCGCGCCTCATTGGCCCGGAAATCCGGGCATTTCGAGTGTTCGAGACGGTCTCCAGGCTCTCGCTCTTTCAATCTGCTGGGCGAAAAGGCGGAAAGTCTCCGGCCCATCCCCGAAAAATTCCCGTTTTGTGGAGACGATTAGAGGAGACAGGTTCGATCACGACTGCCGCCCGACCTCCGCCGGCACCGCAGTTGCTTTTCGATACAGGTCCGAGAATTCGTTTCCTCCGAGATTTCCCTACGAGACTAGGAGCCGATACCCCAATTCGGCGGTAGGCGAAGCAGTTTGGGTTCGCCTGCCAATGGGTCTGCCCCAACGTAATGAGCTACTTCTCGCTATTGACCTACGCACTCCTTTTAAGCGAACATAGTGGCCTCGACAACGTTGGGGATATTAGGTCGATGGAAAAACCACGGTTAGCGGATGACGCTCCAGTTGCGGCCGCACTATTGGCTCAGGCGTGGCGGGACGCGGACTTTCGAGAACAGCTCGAACGCAGGGGTCTCCGAATTCCCGCAAGCCCAGTTGGTGACTTGCGGCTGCAATATTTGGGTTTCGAACGTCCGGCATTGTATGCGGGAACGGTTGCGGCCAGTTGCAGCACCGTTGCTGCCAGTTGCAGTACGGTCGCTGCGAGCTGTAGCACGGTGGCAGCAAGCTGCAGCTCGGTCTCTGCAAATTGTAGTACCGTGGCCGCTACGTGCAGCACGGTGGCGGCCAAATGCAGCAGCGTAGCGGCGACTTGCAGCACGGTCGCCGCGAAGTGCAGTACAGTGGCTGCCGCGTGCAGTACAGTGGCCGCAAGTTGCAGCACCGTAGCGGCCAATTGCGGCCGTCGCCGTCGCCGATAAAAGTAAGTTAGACAAACAAAGATGCTGGACTTTAGCCGGCGATGGACGGCCGCGCTCGGTCTTCTCGAGAGGGAAATGGTTTATGGCGCCGATGACGCGGCGCCGGCCGAATGTCTCCAAAGGTCGCAAGAAATTTGGACTCGCCTGTTCGAGGATGTTTTCAGGAAGCGACGGGCGTTGCCTGCTCATTTGCTCCATCCCCCTTATCCCGAGCAACTAGAGGAAGTGCCGGCGTGGGTCGAAGGAACTCTACAACTCCTTAGTGGGAGAGACGTACAGTCATCGGGTGCCGATGCTGTTGTCCGGCCTTGGCTTAGGCGCGCGCGACGCCAGCTCTTGTCGAGTATCGCATCCCTCAACCACGGTGTGACGCCGCTGATCAGTACGGAAGTGGTCGCTGGTCTCGCAAGGAAGCTGGAGGATGACCTTCTGGAACTGGCCATTAGGCCGACTTTGCTTGAGGCGGACATTGCCGAACGACTAAAAGGGACGACACATGCTTACGACGATTACATGCGGCTTCTCTCGACGGCTGAGGTTAGGCGCGAACTGGTAGCAATTTATCCAGGCCTCGCGTTATCTCTAGAAGAGACGTGCGCTCATTGGCTCGATGCGAGTAAGGAGTTATTGGCTCGTTTCGTGGCGGACTTCGAAGAGCTTCGAATTCATTTTGGGCTGCCGCGAGGCATATCGTTGCGTTCCGTACGCTACGCCGACAGCGATCCGCATGAAGGCGGGCGTCGCGTTGCAGTACTCCATTTTGGCGAAGGACTGCGTTTGGTCTACAAGCCGCGTCCTCTCCGCGCGTTTGCGCTATACCAATCTGCTCTTGATTGGCTAAACGGCCGAGGCTTTTCACCGGAGATTCGGACACAGGCTGTTCTCGATCGCGGCCTCTGGGGATGGGTTGAATTTGTTTCACCGAAAAGCTGCGTTCACCGCAGCAAAGTGCAGCACTTTTATCGACGCCTCGGAGGTCAGCTTGCTCTCCTACATTTGTTTGGCGCAACAGATTGTCATCACGAGAATATTGTTGCCGCAGCCGATCATCCACAGTTCGTAGATATTGAG
>JBOHIT010000726.1:0-8072 GCA_050726155.1 Bradyrhizobium sp. | reverse complement strand
GCTCTCCCCGGAGAACGGCTCTTTTGCCTCCGTTGCGCCCTGAGAGGCAGTTGCCTCCAGGTGCGTTGACGCCAGCACCGCGACGTCAGGACCACACACCTTCACCGTACGCCTCAGCCGCGCTCGTCAGTCGCAACGTCAGCGTCCACCGCGACCCGTCCCTCGTTGTGACGTTGGCCAACGCCCCTCTGAGCGGGACGGGATACCCAGGATGTGCCACTGATTTTACTTCGGATAAAGCGAAATATTTTTGATTCTAAGACTTGACAGAATTTCTGAATATCAGCAGTGACTTGCCCTGGCAAGCGGATTGATGGATTGAGGGCTCGCGCTACGTGCGCCCTCGGATGCGCAATTGCGCATCCGGGAATGACGAGCAAGGAATGACGTCTAAACGCCGCTTACGTCACACACCGCCCCGGCTGCAGCAGCTTGGCCACTTCGGTCAGCACACTGACCGGCGGCTCGCAGGCGACGGCGATCTTCCTGCTGGCGGGTTTGCTCACCGGCGGCGCCGGCGCGTTGCGCGTTTCGTTACGGGCCTCCTTGGACGGTTCCCTGGAACCTTCCTTGGCGACGGGCACGCGGACCAGCACCGAAGTATCGGCGACACCATCGTGCCGAAGCGTAATGGTCTGGGTCTGCCCGGGAGAGGCGGGAATCGTCGCGCGATCAGCCTTGGCGGCGCGATTGACGCCGGTTCCGGGAACCGCAGCGGTAGCCTGGCGACCGCCGATCAGGTCGTGGGCGAACGCGAACTGGACCGCGCCAAGCGTCAAGGCGATGGCGAGCGAGCCGAAAATTCCCTTACGAATCTGTGACATGTTGGTGTGTCCCTCGCCCCATGGCGATCACCAACACAACCCGAGTGAAGCCATCCCGGTTCGGCACAGCCCCGATCACTTAACCGTGTACAAAAATATTTGAAAATATTTTGGGGCGGCGGGAACGACTCCGGGGCTTGTGAGTATTTCAAACAGCCGGTTATTCCCCCTGCCCCATTGACCGGCGATGTAGGGCGCGACCGTGGTGATGCCGGTCGCGCCCTGCTTTTTGTCAAAATCGCAGATTTGGCATGGCCAACAGGCCGGGCAACAAACCCCAACGCCGAATTGTTGCTTCGACTACGGCCCGCGAGCGCCGATGCCGCCTTTTGGCGCGGCATGCCGGGGTTCGATCAACTGCGCACGGGCATCCAGCAGCGATCTGCCGGCTTGGCCGGCTTCCGATCGCCCCGGGTTGGACTGGTCGTAAAACTGGCTGAATTTGGGTCCGCCGCTATAGCGGAACCCATCGGCCATGGCCGAAGGTACGGTTACGATCAGGAGGCCGGCAGTGACGACGAGAATCCTGATTGGTGACATTGAACTTCTCCGTTTGTGTTTCGCGGCATATCCGCGAAGCTGCGAAGAGGACTTTGCAGAAGCGCCAGCGCGATTTGAAATGTCGATTGGCTCTCGTATTGATGCCCTCAGGCTATCTCTCACAAGGCGATCCCCAGCGATGACCCCCCATCCCCAGCAGTTTGCGAGCGACAATTATGCCGGCATTTGTCCGGAGGCGTGGGCGGCGATGGCGGAGGCCAATCACGGCCATGTACCGGCCTATGGCGACGATCCCTGGACGCAAGCCGCGTCGGATGCGTTCCGGGAATTGTTCGAAAAGCCAGACGCCGAAGTGTTCTTTGCCTTCAACGGTACCGCAGCCAATTCGCTGGCGCTGGCATCCCTGTGCCAGTCCTATCACAGCGTGATCTGCTCCTCGTCGGCGCATGTCGAGACCGACGAATGCGGCGCGCCGGAATTCTTCTCCAACGGCTCGAAGCTTCTGATCGCGGCCAGCGAAGACGGCAAGCTGACGCCGGAGCTGGTGCGCGGCCTCGCGGGCAGCCGATCCGACATTCATTTCCCGAAGCCGCGCGTGGTGACGATCACGCAGCCGACCGAAACCGGGCAAGTGTATTCGCTGGGTGAAATCCGCGCGCTGTCGGCGACCTGCCGCGAGTTCGGCCTGCGCCTGCACATGGACGGGGCGCGCTTTGCCAACGCCTGCGCGTCGCTGAATTGTTCGCCGGCGGACATGACCTGGAAATCGGGCGTCGATCTGCTGTGTTTCGGCGGCACCAAGAACGGCATGGCGGTCGGCGAAGCGATTTTGTTTTTCGATCCGCATCTCGCCGAGGATTTCGACTATCGCTGCAAGCAGGCCGGACAGCTCGCCTCGAAAATGCGCTTCCTGGCCGCGCCCTGGGTCGGCATGCTGCAAGACGGCGCATGGCTGCGCAATGCGCGGCATGCCAATGCCGGCGCGGCACGGCTGGCCAGGGCGGTGGCCGATTTGCCGGATTTCAACTTGATGTTTCCGGTCGAAGCCAACGCCGTGTTCCTGCGCGCTTCCGCCGACCGGCTGGAAAGCCTACGCCAGCGCGGCTGGCAGTTTTATACGTTCATCGGCGGCGGCGCCCGCTTCATGTTCGCGTGGGATGCAGATGAGGCACGGGTCGATGCGCTGGCGCAAGATATCAGGGAGGTGAGCGGCGCGCGGCGCATGTCTGATGATACCCGCTAACCGGACATCAACGGGCGGACCGCAATCGACGCGAATGACCCTGAGCCGACATTCTGGCCCCTAGCGCCGAGGTTGGCAGGCGCCGCATACCTATGATTTGATGGTGGCGGATAACCAGGTGAGGCCACGGTGGCTGACGAGAGGACAGAACGGCGATTGGCGGCCATCCTGGCGGCTGACGTGGCGGGCTATAGCCGGCTGATGGGAGCCGATGAGGTCGGCACACTGGCAGCACTGAAGGCGCATCGCCGCGAGGTCATCGATCCCGCCATAACCCGTCATAAAGGCCGCATCGTTAAGACAACCGGCGACGGCATGCTGGTTGAGTTTGCCAGTGCGGTCGATGCCGTGACCTGTGCAATGGCCGTACAGTCCCAAATGGGGGAGCGCGGTGGCGATGAGGCATCGAAGATCACCTTCCGGATCGGGATCAACGTCGGCGACATCATCATCGACGGCGACGACATTTTTGGGGACGGTGTCAACGTCGCAGCCCGAGTCGAGAATGAATGCACGCCCGGCGGAGTTTGCTTGTCTGACGATGCCTATCGGCAAGTGCGTGGTAAGACGGCGTTTGCATTCGACGATCTCGGCGAGAAGTCGCTGAAAAATATCGAGCGGCCAGTTCGGCTATTTTCTGTGCGCCCAGGAGGATCGACGCCCATCCTTGGCGCCGCTCAGTTTCCCGACAAGCCTCTCCCGCTACCCGACAAACCTTCCATCGCTGTGTTGCCGTTTCAGAACATGAGCGGCGATCCTGAGCAGGAATACTTCGCCGACGGAATGGTGGAAGACATTATCACCGAACTGTCTCGATTCCAGGCGTTGTTCGTCATCGCTCGTAACTCCACTTTTACCTACAAGGGAAAGGCTGTTGACATAAAAACAGTCGGGCGGGAGCTTGGAGTCCGCTACATTCTCGAAGGCAGCGTACGCAAATCCGGACGACGAATTCGAATCACCGGTCAATTGATCGATGCGGCAACCGGCGCTCATCTCTGGGCCGACAAATTCGAAGGCGATCTGGAGGTTGCCTTCGATTTGCAGGACAAGATAACTGTCAGCGTCGTGGGGGCAATTGCTCCCCGCCTGGTCGAAGCCGAAGTCGAGCGTGTCAAGCGAAAGCCACCGGAAAGATGGGATGCGTACGACTACTATCTGAAGGGGCTTGCTCTGTATGCGCAGCGGAATTTGGAAGCGAATGACAAAGCATTGCCACTTTTTCGGAAGGCGATTGAACTCAATTCGGAATTTGGGCTGGCATACATGAGAGCGGCAGCCTGTCTTTTTCAAAGACCGGCTTATGGCGCTGGGTCTCTTACGCCCGAACAACGCGCGGACGTCATTGCTCTGAACGATCGTGCATTAGCGTTGGAACCGAAGGACGCCTTCGTCGTAGCGTGGGCGGCTCTGATAATTGCGTTTACGGCCAACGATTTGGAACGCGGCTCTGACTACGCGGATCAAGCGCTAAATCTAAATCCCAACTTTTCAAATGCCTGGAATGCTCGTGGCTGGATCAGCCTTTGCTTAGGTGACGCTTCGCGCAGCTTGGAGGCCTTTGATCATGCAATCAGGCTAAATCCGCTGGATGATTGGACCGTCTTCATAGCTATGCGGGGCAGATGTGGAGCTCTTTGGGCATTGGATCGCCACGCTGATATGCTTGAGCAAACGAGGAAGTTGATCGCCAGAGCGCCAAACGATTTGCATGCTTGGTTCTATCGCTGGGTGGTTGAAGAAGACCCAACTATTCAAACCAGATTTCCAGAATTGCGTAAATCCGATCTCAAAAGGCAGTTTTCGCAACCGGCGCGGAATCCGGAACGAAGAGCCAGGCTAGAAGAGTCAATCAATCGGCTCGACTTGCCCGAGTAGACAATTTCGAGTCTGCGGGACGTCTGCTCCTGACCCATCAGCGACATTAGCTGTGCAGTGCGGCAATGGCTTTCATGGCTATCAATGTGCCCGACTGACCCGCTACGATGCCGTCACCTGACCTTGGGAGCGGACATGAGGCGGCGCGAGTTCATAACACTTTTCGGCGGTGCGGCCAGTCTCCCGCTTGCCGCGCACGCGCAACAACCGGCAGGACGGCTCTACAGGATCGGGTACCTCTCGGCCGGGTTCCGAGAGCGAACGCTCAACTTCACTGAAGCGTTCGAAGGAGGCTTGCGGAGCCTCGGCTATCGCGTTGGCGAGAATGTCGTCATCGAATACCGTTTCGCCAACGCCGACGTCGAACGGCTGCCCGCGCTTGCGGCAGACTTGGTCCGGCTCGGCGTGGACATCATCGTCACCAGCGGGGGGAATCCGATCACGGTTGCGGCCATGAAGGCGACCGCAGCCATCCCGATCGTCATGATCAGCGGTGTCGATCCGGTCAGCACCGGCCTTGTCGCCAGTCTGGCGCGCCCCGGCGGGAACGTCACCGGGCTCATCGCGGATGCGGGCGGCGAGATTTTGGGCAAGCGGTTTGAATTGCTGAAAGAGATTCTTCCGAACCTCTCGCGTTTGGGTATTCTGTGGAATCCGGATGTTGCGATCCTTCGGAATCGCCAGACGGCGATGACGGAGACCGCCCGGACACTAGGGTTGACGACTATTCCGGTCGAAGCCCGTGGGTTGGACGCACTTGAACAAGCGTTTGCGATGATGGTGAGCGAGCGCGCGCAGGCCTTCGTCATGCAGGGCGATAGTGCGCTGTTGAGCTATCGCGACCGGATCGCAGAAATGGCATTGAGGAATCGGCTGCCAGCCGTCTCGCTCCAGAGAGAGTTGGCGGAGGCAGGCTTCCTTCTGACCTATGGGGCCGATCTTGGAGATCTTTATCGCCGGTCCGCCGGCTTTATCGACAAGATCTTCAAGGGGGCAAAGCCAGCCGACCTGCCGGTGGAACAACCGACCAAGTTCGAACTGGTGATCAATTTGAAGACCGCGAAGGCGCTTGGCATCATCGTGCCACCGACACTGCTCACCCGCGCCGATGAGGTGATTGAATAGAGCCGTTGTTTTTGCTGCGGTGCATGAGTCCGGTTCTGGCACCTTTGAGACATCCCGCCCATCCCAAGAATGTCCGTTCATCGGGGTAGACCGGAAGTCGGCTGCTCGCGGTCAAACCGACGCTATTGACCCGAAGCGGACATCGCTAGTCTTAGATAATTTAGTGCCCGAAGCTCCTTTTGGCCCCTTCCGAGACGCCGATTGGAGCAGTTAGGATGTCACCCGTCGGGGGGCGCGCATGAGGCGGCGGGATTTTCTCGGTGTTGTCTGTGGGGCGGTTGTTGCGGAGCCTATTGCGTTGCGCGCGC
This sequence comes from Bradyrhizobium sp., assembly GCA_050726155.1. Lineage (GTDB taxonomy): Bacteria > Pseudomonadota > Alphaproteobacteria > Rhizobiales > Xanthobacteraceae > Bradyrhizobium. Next base: position 2,193 of record JBOHIT010000726.1, on the reverse strand, counting down.
AACAGCCCGAACGCGTACGCCTCATTGGCATGCTCAACACTCTTGGATGGGACGATCCGGAGGCGCAGGCCCGAATTGCCGCGTTCGAGCAAGCTCTTCAGGAGTTAGGGTGGGTGGTCGGTCGCAATCTGAAAATTGAAATTCGACAGAATTCCGGCGATGTCGACCGTGGTCGCGGCTACGCCGCGGAACTGGTCCAGCTCGCTCCGGAAGTAATCTTTACCATAGGCAGTTTGGCGATCGCGCCATTACAACAGGCCACTCGCACTATCCCGATCGTATTCGTGAACGCTTCCGATCCGGTCGGTGCTGGCTTTGTTCAAAGCATGGCGCACCCGGGCGGCAATATCACAGGCTTCTCGAATTTCGAGTACAGTATAGCCGGTAAGTGGGCCGAGCTGCTCAAGCAGATCGCACCAAGTGTCACCCGAGCTTTGACGCTTCGTGATTCAACTTCTGCGGCTGGCATCGGACAATTTGCGGCTATTCGATCGGTGGCGCAGTCGCTCGGTATTGAGCTTGCGCCGGTGAATGTGAGCGACACTGACGAAATCGAGCGGAACGTGGCGGCGTTCGCGCGCTCCGGCGGCGGCGGCATGATCGTAACGGCTGGAGGCACGGGACCTCGTCGCAAGCTAATTATTGACCTTGCCTCTCGCTACCAATTGCCCGCGGTTTATCCCTATCGATATTACGCTATAGACGGAGGCCTAGTAACTTACGGACCTAACACCCTCGATCCGATCCGGAGAGCCGCGCGATATGTCGATCGTATACTAAAGGGGGAGAAACCGGCCAACATGCCGGTGCAAGCACCGACCAAGTATGAGCTGATTATCAATCTCAAGACTGCAAGGGCTCTCGGCCTGACCGTACCGCAGTCGCTGCTCGTGACCGCCGACGAGGTGATCGAGTGAAGCGACGCGATGTCTGAATTTGGCACAAAGCGTCAGTTTGCGCGGTGCAAGGCCATGTCCGGAGTTGGGGTAAAGCCGACCTGCCGGTTGAACGCCCAGACTTCTCAGTTTGCCCCAAAGCGGACTTCGCGCACGTCAAGCCGGTCGCTGGCCCGAGCCAATCTTGAATGCGACAGGCAGGTCCAGCCCGTTGGCTGATCTATAGACGCTGGCGCACCGTTCGAACGCGCCTCGGATTAAGTCTTGTCTCGCCTGATCCTGGTTCCTGATGAGAGCGCCGGTTAGAACGAAACTGCCCAACCCGCCACGCCAGAGAGTTTCCGTATCAGGGACGAAGTAGGTTGAAGCATGTTCCGCGACCTTCACTTCGGTGAGGCCAGCTCCTTCCAACAAGCGGAGGAATTCGCCCGTGTTGGAAAAGCGAAACATATTATGGCCCTGTGGCAGGTCCGACGGCGTCGATACGCCAATCTCGGCAACGGCCTCACGGAAGATGCCTTGAATGCGTTGGCGCGACGGGTCATCCCACCACGCGAACGCAATGCGTCCGCCGGCCGACAAGGTTCGTACGCACTCCGCGACAGCACGTTCGGGCCGGGGAAAATGTCCAAGCCCGAAGGCGCAAACGACTGCGTCAAACGTATGATCGGGAAACGGGAGGCGTTCAACGTCAGCCTCGTGATATTCGATCGTGGGGTGCAGTTGCTGTGCCAGTTCTATCATCCGCGGCGACAAATCAACGCCGACCGGGCGTGCGCCGCGATTGGCGGCTTCGGCCGATAGGGCGCCCGGCCCGCTCGCGACATCCAGCAGACGCATACCGGGGTGCAAATGCACGCCGCCGAAGAGAGGATCGGTGGCCAGAGCTGTCACCGTCGCAAAAAATTCGTGATAGCTGTTTGCTAGGGCATCATGACCGCTGCGTTCGAAGTCCCGCAGTCGTTCCGCCTCGCTGCCCGATAGTTCTGCTGGAGACATATTCAACATCCCCTAGACACAAGCCGCTCAAGAATAGCAGGCTCTCGGGGAGCGGCAACATCCTAGATGTCCGTTCATGGCACTTTTCGGACCTCGCGCTATCTGCGGCGCAAGTCCGAGATGCCTCGACAAGCGGACATCGCTATTTGTCGACCGCCCGCGTCTTCCCTTCGCGCGGCGCACCGGTCGCCGCCCGGCTCAAGGCCGGGACCCATCACTCCGCGGCTTCTCGTTTAGATAAAGCTGTTCGACGATTTTGCGCAACAACTCGGGACGGTGGTTATGGATCCCGGCCCCG
>JBOHIT010000725.1:0-4700 GCA_050726155.1 Bradyrhizobium sp. | reverse complement strand
GGCTTTAAGTGCGCGACACCATCGATGAGACCGATGCGGCGCTGGCCGCGTTTCAATACGCTTTGGTGCAGCGGGCGCTGGAACATGCCGGCACTGTCATGCCGGGCTTCACCCATCTGCAGACCGCGCAACCCGTGACGTTCGGGCATCATCTGCTGGCCTATGTCGAGATGGCCGCGCGCGACCGCGGCCGCTTTGCCGATGCGCGCAAGCGCCTGAACGAATCGCCGCTGGGTGCTGCCGCGCTCGCCGGCACTTCGTTCCCGATCGACCGTCACGCCACCGCCAAGGCGCTCGGCTTCGACCGGCCGATGGCCAATTCGCTCGACGCGGTGTCGGATCGCGACTTCGTGCTGGAAACCCTGTCGGCGGCGTCGATCGCGGCGGTGCATATGTCGCGCTTCGCCGAGGAGATCGTGATCTGGACCTCGCCGCTGGTTGGTCTCATCAGGTTGAGCGACAAGTTCACCACCGGCTCCTCGATCATGCCGCAAAAGCGCAACCCCGATGCGGCCGAACTGGTGCGCGCCAAGACGGGGCGGGTGATCGGCGCGCTCACCGGGTTATTGATCGTGATGAAGGGGTTGCCGCTCGCCTATCAAAAGGACATGCAGGAGGACAAGCAGGGCGCGATGGAAGCGTTTGCCGCGCTCTCGCTCGCGATCCGCGCCATGACCGGGATGGTCATCGACCTCGTGCCCGACGAGAACAGGATGAAGGCTGCCGCCGGCGAGGGCTATGCCACCGCCACTGATTTAGCCGACTGGCTGGTGCGGACGCTGAAAATGCCGTTCCGCGACGCCCATCATGTCACCGGGCGCATTGTCGGCCTCGCCTCGAAACGGGGCGTGGCGCTGCACGAACTGCCGCTGCAGGCGATGCAGGAGGTCGAGCCCAGGATCACCGCCGAGGCATTGCGCGTGCTGTCGGTAGAAGCCTCCGTCAAAAGCCGCACCAGCTATGGCGGCACCGCGCCGAAGAACGTGACGGCGCAGGCCAAGGCCTGGTTGAAGCGGCTGGAAAAAGAGCGAAAATTGGGCTGAGGGCAAAAATTTCGCTGCAATTTCATGGTTGTCCGGGTCTCGCCAGAGCGAAGCAATGTTTGTATGGTGCGGCCCGTGCAGAGCATGATCCGGAAAAGTGGGCACCGGTTTTCCGAATGGATAATGCTCGCTCTCGTGGGGATTTCGTCGTGACACGTAACTACCGCCTGACTTCGTCGGGATGGGCCATCATCCTGCTGAGTGCGACCGCGCTCGCGCTCGCCGGCTGCGGCCGCAAGGGCGGCCTCGATCTGCCGCCGAACGCATCGAATGCGTCGTCGCAAGCGACCGCCACCAATTCCGAGGCCGAACGTGCCGCCCAGCCGGGCGTCTTTAACCCGGGCTTTGGGGTCGACGCGCCGCCAGAGGCGCCCAAGGGCAAAAAGAAATCGTTCATACTCGACCCGCTGCTGGGTAACTGAGCGCGCGTTTTCCTGCCGCGAACCGGTTCCCACTTCGCTTGAAAACGCTATAAGGCGCGCGTCATGAATCATTTCGACTATCGCAACGGCGTGCTTCACGCCGAGGCGGTCAATCTTTCCGATCTCGCGGATGCCGTGGGCACGCCGTTCTATTGCTATTCGACCGCGACGCTGGAGCGCCACTACCGGGTGTTCACCGAGGCCTTTGCCGGCGAGAAGACGCTGGTCTGCTACGCCATGAAGGCGAACTCGAACCAGTCGGTGCTGCGCACGCTGGCGAAACTCGGCGCCGGCGCCGACGTGGTTTCCGGCGGCGAACTGAAGCGGGCGCTGGCGGCCGGAATTCCCCCGGGCAAGATTCTGTTTTCGGGGGTCGGCAAGACCGAGGCGGAACTGCGCGCGGCGCTGGCGGCGGACATTCTCTGCATCAACGTCGAGTCCGAGCCCGAACTGGAACTGCTGTCGCGGCTGGCCGTCGAGGCCGGCCGGACCGCGCGGATTTCGGTGCGGGTCAATCCCGACGTCGACGCCGGCACCCACGCCAAGATCGCGACCGGAAAATCCGAGAACAAGTTCGGCGTGCCGATCGCCCGCGCCCGCGAGGTCTATGCCCGCGCCGCCAAATTGCCGGGGATCGAGGTCACCGGCACCGACATGCATATCGGCAGCCAGATCACCGATTTGAGCAAGATGGAGACCGCGTTCCGGATCCTCTCCGAATTCGTGCGCACGCTGCGCGCAGACGGCCACAACGTCTCGCATATCGATTTCGGCGGCGGGCTCGGCATCCCCTATCACATGGACCGCGAAGCGCCGCCGCTGCCGTCCGCCTATGCCGCGATGGTCAAGCGGGTGACGCATAATCTCGGCTGCACGCTGATGTTCGAGCCGGGGCGGATGATCGTCGGCAATGCCGGCATCCTCGTCGCGCGCGTGATCTATGTGAAGCCGGGTGACGCCAAGAACTTCGTCGTCATCGATGCCGCGATGAACGATTTGATCCGCCCTACGCTGTATGAGGCGCATCACGACATCCTGCCGGTCCGCGAAACTGCTGCCGGCGCGCGCACGATCACGGCAGACGTGGTCGGCCCGGTCTGCGAAACCGGCGATTATCTCGCGCTCGACCGCAGCATGCCCGAACCCAAAGCAGGCGACCTGCTGGCCATCATGACCGCCGGCGCCTACGGCGCGGTGCAGTCCGGTTTCTACAACACCCGCGCGCTGGTGCCGGAAGTGCTGGTCAAGGACAACCAATACGCGGTGGTGCGCCCGCGCATCGAGGTCGAGGAACTGATCGCGATGGATCGAACGGCGCCTTGGCTGTGATCCATCCTACGCAAAAAAGGCCGCAGACATTGCTGCGGCCTTTCGTTTTCGATTTCAGCGCTGTGCTGTGCGATCACCAGCCGTAACGATAATACCGGGGACCGTAGTACGAATAGGCGGGCCGAATAACGCGCCGGTATCGGGGGCCGTAATAGGGCGGAGCATAGTAGCCGCCGTAGTAGCGAGGGCCGTAGCCGTAGGCCGGGTACCCGCCGTAATACGCCGGTGCATAGCCGCCATAGTACCCGTAGCCCGGGCCGTAGGCGTACGCGTTTGACGCGATGCCGCCGATGACCGCGCCGGCAAGTAGTCCGCCCGCGAGACCGGGACCCCAACCGCCCCGCCACGCGTGCGCCGGTGATGGGGCCGCCAAGGCAGTGACGCCGATGGTGGCGGCGGCCGCCAGGGCCAATGCTGCTTTTTTCATGACCTAAACCTCCAGTTTTCGAAACGCCAACCCGCTGGACCCGCGATAGTTTCCCAGGCGCGCCAAACGCGAAAGGGTTCCCGCAAAATTTAATGTTGATGAACGGACCCCCTGAATTGGTTACTTCGCCGCGTGACCGCCGCTCCTGGGGCCGCCGACGGTCACCCCCGCCGCCTTTTCGATCGGCTTGATCGCCTCGGTGAAATCGGATTCCGCGCCCTGGTCGCGGATCACGACTTCCCACAGACGCCCGACCGCTTCGGCGACTTCCATCGACAGGCCCAGCGATTTCATCTCGTCCAGCGCGAGCCGCACGTCCTTCACCATCAAGCCGGTGGCGAAGCCGAAATCGAAGCTGCGCGGCAGCACGGCGCGGGGAAACTTGTCGCGGCTCGCCGTGTTCATTCCCGAACCGGCATTGATGACTTCGACCATCACGGCGGGATCGAGCCCGGATTTGACGCCCATCACGACCGCTTCCGACGTCGCCACCATCGCGGTGGCCGAGAGGAAGTTATTGGCGAGCTTCATGGTTTGCGCCGAGCCGGGTTTTTCGCCGATGAAGAACACCTTGCCGATCACGCTCAGCGCAGGCTTGAGCATGTCGCAATCGGCGCGCGGGCCCGACACCATCACGGCGAGCGTGCCCTTCTCGGCGCCGCCGACGCCGCCGCTGACCGGACAGTCGATCTGCACGATGTTCTTCGCGGCGAGCAGGCCGTGGATTTTCGTCGCCATCTGCGAGCCGACGGTGGAGAGATCGACGAAGCGCTTGATGCGCCGGCCTTCGATCACGCCGCCGGCGCCGGTTGCGACCTCGAGCGAGGCCTGCAGCGACGGCAGGCTCGCCAACACCGTCTCGCAGCGGTCGGCGATATCCTTCGGCGATGATGCCGCCTGTGCGCCGAGCGCGGTGAGCTGGCTTGTGGCTTCCTTGCGCGTGTCGAACACGGTGAGCTGGTGCCCGGCCTCGATCAGGCGGCGCGCCATCGGGAAGCCCATCTTGCCGAGGCCAATGAATCCGATTTCCATGATGTTGATCCTCAGGCCTTTTCCATTTCGGTGAATACTTCGCGCGCGATTCTGAAACTGTCGACGCCGGCCGGCGCGCCGGCATAGATCGCGACCTGCATGAAGATTTCGCGGATCTCGTCCTTGGTGACGCCGTTGGTCAGCGCGCCCTTGATGTGGGTGCGCAGTTCATGCGGCCGGTTCAGGATCGAGATCATCGCGAGGTTGAGCATGCTGCGGGTCTTGCGCGGCAGTTCCTCGCGGCCCCACACTGCGCCCCAGCAATATTCGGTGAGCATCTCCTGGAACGGGCGGTTGAAGTCGTCGACGTTCTTCAGGGCGTTGTTGACATAGGCCTCGCCCAGCACGGCTTTGCGCACTTCGAGGCCCTTGTCGTAGGTCTTCTTGTCCATGGCGTTTCCTCACGTGTTTTTACGGGTCGAACGGGACGTTACGGGGGCAAAGCCC
>JBOHIT010000724.1:0-4708 GCA_050726155.1 Bradyrhizobium sp. | reverse complement strand
GTCGGAGACAGCGCCGTACCGTTCACCATCCAGTCCGTCTCCAAGGCGTTCGTGTTTGCGCTCGCGCTCGACCTGGTGGGCGAGGAGCGGGTGTCGGCCGCGATCGGCGTCGAACCGAGCGGGGAGGCGTTCAACTCGATCCGGCTGACCAACGACAACCGGCCGTTCAATCCGATGGTCAATGCCGGAGCGATTGCCTGTTCGGGGTTGATCCATCAGGTCAGGGGCGCCTCGGCGTTCGAATGCATCCGCGAAAAACTCAGCCTGTTTGCCGGGCGCGACCTCGGCGTCGACGATGCCGTTCACGCCTCGGAGACATTGACCGGCAACCGCAACCGCGCGATCGCCTGGCTGTTGCGCAATTATCTGGTCGTACAGGACGACGTCGATGCGGTGCTCGATACTTACTTCCGGCAATGCGCCATCCTGGTCACCGCGCGCGATCTCGCTGTCATGGCCGGGACGCTCGCCAATCGCGGCGTCAATCCGGTGACCGGCATTCAGGTGATCACGCCCAACATTGTCGCGCGTACGCTCTCGGTGATGACGAGTTCCGGCATGTACGACTATGCCGGCGAATGGATCTATCGCGTTGGCATTCCCGCCAAGAGCGGTGTCGGCGGCGGCATCGTCGCCGCACTGCCGTCGCAGATCGGTCTTGGCACGTTCTCGCCATGCCTCGACAGCCACGGCAACAGCGTGCGCGGTCTCAGGGTATGCGAGGCGCTGTCGTCGCGCTTCGATCTGCACATGCTTAACCGCAGTGCCGACGTCCGCACCTGCGTCATTGCCGACTATGATATTTACGGCATTTCATCGCGCCGCAGCCGGCAGCCGCACGAGCAGCAGATCCTCGACGAGCGCCACAGCGATATCAGGGTGATCGAACTGGTCGGCGCCCTGAACTTCGCGGCGATCGATTATGTTACGAGGCGCCTGTCCGGCGAGCCGCCCAACGCACCGCTGCTGATCCTGGATTTCCGCCGCGTGCCCGACGTGACCGCGGCCGGCGCGCAATTGCTGGGCGAGAACCTCGCCATCCTCGGTAATGTCGGCGTCATCACGATCCTGACCGGCATGGAGGCGGCATCGGCGGTGTGGACGACGGTCTGTGCACGTACCGCCGAGCCGCAACGGCTGCGCCGCTTTGCGCTGCTCGATGATGCCATCGAATGGGCCGAGGACCAGATCATCTATCGCTACGGCGGCTTTACGACGCAGAAGGAAACCACCCACCTCGGTGAGCAGGCGTTGCTGGCGGACCTCGCTGCCGATGAAATCGCAGCACTGGCGGAATTGTCGACCACGCGCCGCTATGAAGCCGGTCAGCGCATCATCAGCGCCGGCGAGCCTGCCAATTCGCTGTTCTTCCTGCAAAGCGGAATGGTGAGCGTGAAGCTGCCGAGCGGCGTGCGGCTTGCCTCGCTCGGCCCCGGCATGGAATTCGGCGAGATGGCGATCATCGAGAACAAGCGCAGCGCCGATGTCTGGGCAGACACGCCGGTGAAGTGCCTCGAATTGCCGCTCGATTCCTTTGCCGATTACCGCCAGCTCCATCCGCAGATCGCGATGAAAATCATGCGCAACCTGTCGGCCTTGCTGGCGCGGCGATTGATCCTCGCCAACGCCAAGGTCGATTTGCTCAGCGCGTATTAGCCGGGGCGCGGGACCTCGCTATTCCATCTTGATCCCGGCGTCGGTGATCACCTTGCTCCAGCGCGCGATTTCTTCCGCGACGAAGCTGCGGAACTCCTCCGGGGTGCTGCCGACCGGCACGATGCCCTGTTCGGCCAGTTTTGCCTGCAAGGCTGGATCGGCGAGCGCCTTTTTGGCCTCCGCCGAGACGCGGTCGACGATCTCCTTGGGCGTGCCCGCGGGAGCGATGATTCCGGCCCAGGTGCCGGACACGAAATCCGACACGCCCTGTTCGGCCATCGTCGGTACGTCGGCCGCCGCCGCAATGCGATCTTTGGCGGTGACGACGATTGCCTTGGCGTTGCCCGAGCGCACCTGCGGCATCAGCGGACCCACGATGTCGAACATCACGTTGATTTGCCCGCCGACGAGATCCTGCAGCGCGCCGGCCGTGCCCTTGTAGGGAATGTGCTGCATTTTGATGCCGGAGCGGCTCATGAACATCTCCATCGTGAGATGGGCCGCTGCGCCGACGCCGCTGGATGCAAAGTTGAGCGTGCCCGGTTTGGCCTTCGCGAGCGCGATCAGTTCCGGCACGTTGTTCGCCGGCAATGAGGGATGCGCGATCATGATCAGCGGCGCGACGCTCATCAGCGAGACGTAGCTCAGGTCCTTCAGCGTGTCGTAAGGCAGCTTTGGATTGAGCGTGGCGTTGACCGCATGCGCTGCGATCACGGTGCCGAAGGTGTAGCCGTCGGGCGCGGCCTTGGCGACGGCGTCGGTGCCAATGATGGCGTTGGCGCCGGGCTTGTTCTCGAAGACGATAGTCTGGCCCAGCGCGTCGGCGATCTTTTGCCCGACGAGGCGGGCCATCAGGTCGGTGTAGCCGCCCGGCGTGTAGGGGACGACCATGCGGATCGGCCGGTTCGGCCAGCCCTGCGCCAGAGCGCCGCCTGCGCAGGTGAGCAGAACAGCGAACGCTGCAAGCGCGCGGAATAGATATCTCATGTTGTACTTTCCTCAGCTAACCGTGCGATCCGCATTCTGGATGCGGTCGCGGCGTTTCCTGCGGGCAAGCTACCTCATACGGCGGCGGGCGAGGTAGGTGTTGCGGCGACGTTCCTGGTGCGCAAAGCGCATGGCGTCATTTCCCGATCGCCGTCGCCAGCAAGGCCTCGGCCTGCCTGGTCGCCTCGGCAAATGACGGCTGCTGCGGCGCGCGCTCGATGAAACAGCGCTTGTAGGCGTCTTCGCCCTGTTGGCGGAGATCGCCGAGCTTGTCGTAGGCCTTCCGGCTGATCCGGTTGGACTGGAGATCGTCGGCGGCCTTCTCCGCCTTCTTGTTGGCGTCGGTCTTGATCGCAACGCAAGCCGGGATCTCCACTTTGGGCTTGATCGAGCCATAGGCGACGTAGACCTTGCCATCGGCGAGCGCCGAAACGAACACTTCATCCGCGGCGTTCGGGGCTTCGTCCTGGGTGCGGCCGCCCAGGATCGCAAACGCGAGGCTGGCGGAGGCCGGTTTCGCGATCGGCAATTCGTTGAACTTCACCACCGCAGCATCGGTCGGGATCGCCTGGGTATAAAAGCTCTCGTCCTTCAGGGCCGCGCCCATCTGTTGCGGCACGTTCCGGATGTTCTTGCCCCACCAATCCTTGTGCGCGCGCAGCCAGCGCTCGAACAATGACTGCGTCGTGATGATGATATGGGCGTTTGGCTGGACGTATTTGCCATCGCGGCCGTTCTGGCCGGCTTTCTCGCCGTTGTCGCCCAACTCGGAATCGAAGCGCAGACCGTCGAGCAGGCCGAATCCCATGTCGCCCTTGGAGAAAGCGTCGAGATTGAGCTTGGCCGGTCCGAATCCCTTGCGGCCGGATTCGGCCACGATCGGCCGAAGCTTCGCAAGCAGATCAGCCGGGACCGATGCTTCGGCCTTCGCGGCCTCATCGGCTTTCTTGTCGTCGTATATCTTCGAGATTTTCGCGATCGCGGCGTCGCGCGCCGCGATGTAGCGATCCTCAGGCGAGGCGGATGCGGCGTTGGCGCTCGCAAGCGTGGCGAGCAGACACGAGGCGACGGCAAGTCTCGATAGGGCGGAGCGGGCTATTTGCATGAGCGGTGGTCGGAATTACCGGCCGTTCGGTTCAACCCCGGCCGCGATAGGGCGCGACGCCCTGGTCGGGGACCCACATGCCTTTCGGAAGCCTTCCGGTCTGCCAGAACACGTCGATCGGGATGCCGCCGCGCGGGTACCAGTAGCCGCCGATCCGCAGCCCGCGGGGCTGGGCGACCTCGACGATCTTGCGGCCGATCTTGACCGTGCAGTCCTCGTGGAACGAGCCGTGGTCGCGGAAGCTGGTCAGGTAGAGTTTCAGCGACTTGCTCTCGATCAGCCAGTCGCCGGGCGCGTAGTCGATGACCAGGTGGGCGAAGTCGGGCTGGCCGGTCACCGGGCACAGCGAAGTGAATTCCGGGGCCACGAAGCGGGCCAGGTAGGTCACGTCGCTCTGCGGGTTGGGCACGCGTTCGAGGACGGCCTGATCGGGGCTGGCGGCGGGGCGGACCGCCTGGCCAAGCTGGGTCACATGAAGTTCGGTCATGGGCGGGATTTAGGCCTGGCGGCCCGGCGAGACAAGCGCTCGCGGTGTCGCTATCACTAAGCCAAACAACTGTTGGGACAGGAAATGGCCATGAGCGGACGGGATTTCGACGGCTTCACGGTGGTGGTCACCGGCGCCTCCACGGGCCTGGGACGGGCCATGGCCGTGGAAACCGCGCGGCGCGGCGCGGCCCTGGTGGTCGTCAACTTCGCCCGCAGCGCGGAAGAAGCCGAAGAGACCGCCCGGCTGGTCGCCGCCGAGGGCGCCAGGGCCGTGCTGACGCAGGGCGACGTCGCCCAGGACGCCGACTGCCGCAGGATCGCCCAGGCGGCCGCCGCCTCGGGCCGCATCGACGCCCTGTTCAACAATGCCGGGATCACCAAGTTCGCGCCCAACCACGCCGACCTCGACGCGGTCAGCGCCGAGGACTTCCTGAACCTCTACGCGGTCAACGTGGTCGGCGCCTTCCAGAT
>JBOHIT010000723.1:0-3386 GCA_050726155.1 Bradyrhizobium sp. | reverse complement strand
AATGAGGACACATCAAAGCGAAAAAGTGGCCGGATTGTTTCGATCCGAGCAGCTAAGGCCCTACGCCTTGATGTTGTTCTCGCGCACGACCTTGCCCCAGATGCTGACCTGCTTGGCGAAGAAGGTGCCGAAATCCTTCGCGTCGGCCAATAGCAGCGACATCTGCTGGGTTTCGCGCAGTTGGGCCGCGATCGCAGGCTCGCTCAGGATTTCGCGGACCGGCTTGGCGATATCCACGATGATATCCGGCGGCGTGCCTTTGGGTGCAAAAATGCCCCACCAGGCCAGCGTTTCGGAATCGGGGTAGCCGGCTTCGATCCCGGTCTGCGTGTCCGGGAGCGAGGCCAGCCGCTCGCGCCCGAGCTGCAGGATCGGACGAAGCGTGTTGGTGCCGAGCTGCGGCGTGATCAGCGCCGCCGATCCCGCGATCAGATCGACATGCCCGCCGAGCACATCATTCATGGCGGGACCGCCGCCGCGGTAGGGCACATGGACCATCTCCACGCCGGCCTGCTTGCCCAGCATGGTCATCGCCAGATGACCGAGGGTACCGATGCCGACGGACGCATATTTGATCGAGCCGGGTTCTTTTTTCGACGCCGCAACGACGTCGGCAAACGTCTTGAACGGCCGGGCGGCATTCGCCGCGATCACATAGGGCGCGGTGCCGACGAGGAACACCGGCATCAGATCCTGCTCGACGTCGACCTGCGGCTTTTCGAGAATGGCGGGAATCACCGCATGCGAATCGAACGTCACCAGGAACGACGAACCGTCCGGCGGACTTTTTGCCACCTGCGCCGCACCGAGCGAACCGGCAGCGCCCGACTTGTTTTCCACCAGTACGACACGAGAAAGCTTGGTTTGCAGATGGGATTGCAGCAACCGGGCCAGCGCATCGGTGGAGCCGCCGGGCGGAAACGGCACCACGAGAGTCATGTTCTTCGCCGATTGCGCCAGCGCCGGCGCCGCAACGAAAGCAGCGGACGCCGCCAGCAAGGTACGCCTCGTGATCTTCTGCATTGTTCCCCCAGATGATGTCTGCGCTTTTTGCGCTTGTTCGAAGCTCTATTGATTACCGAAACCCGATCCGGGCTTTTTGTATTCCGGCCGCGGCGGGCTGAAGATATCGAGCACGCGCGCGCCTTCCGGTCCGGCGCGCATGGTGTGCGGCACATTGCCCGGCGTGCGCCAGAAATCGCCCTTCTTCACTTCGATCTCCTCGCCACCCTGCACCCGGATGGCCGAGCCATCGAGCAACACGCCCCATTGCTCCTCGGGATGGTGATGCAGCGTGCCTTGCGCATGCGGCGCCAGCGTCACCACCGACAGCATGGCCTGCTCGCCGGCGAAAATGTGCGTCGTTACGCCCGTTGCGAGATCGCGAAACAGGCCGTCATGCGGGTTGTCCAGATTGTGAAACTCGTCCTTCTGACTCATCGTCGCTTCCTCAACATTCGTTGCGTCCCGATCATGATTTTCCGTAAGCGCCCTGGTAGCGGCCCTCGCGGATCGCGATCAGCGTTTCCTCTTCGCGTTTGGTCTGGGCGCGGACCGCCTCGAGCAACGAAGGTGCGATCGCCGCCGGAAACGACACCACGCCGTCCTCGTCGCCCACCACGATATCGCCCGGCGAGATCACCGAGCCGCCGATCGAGACCGGCACGTTGATTTCGCCCGGACCGCTCTTGTAGGGCCCGCGGTGAATCACCGCGCGGGCAAAGCATGGGAAATCGGATGCGGCAAACGAAGCGACGTCGCGGATAGCGCCATCGATGACATAGCCGGCCGCGCCGCGATGCTCGGCAATAGTCTTCATGATCTCGCCGACCAGCGCCCTTGATTCATCGCCGCCGCCGTCGACGACGATCACGTCGCCCGGCCCGACCAGTTCGAGCGCCTTGTGGATGGCAAGATTGTCGCCCGGCCGGGTACGGACGGTAAAGGCTACGCCCACCAGCCGGCCCGAACGATGGAACGGCCGCAGCCCCACGGCGCCCGGCAGCCGGGCAAGGTTGTCGCTGATGATCGACGTCGACGCGCTCCTGAATGCCTCGATCAGATCAGGCGCAGGCTTCGGCACGCTTTCCATGGCAATGGTGACGCTCATGCGGACAATTCCCCCTTTGTGCTTCTTCTTGTTCGCGAGCATCTTTCATAGCGGCAAACCAAAGAGATCAAATACCTTTTTGCATAAATTGATATGCCCAAATTCTATTCCACTGGGCTGACCAGCGATCGAAAGCAGGTCTGGATTTGGGTTAGACCGGGCTCCGAGGGATCGCACGATGTGGTGTCAACGGATTTTCAACGGCCCGCGATTCGCTCGCGCGCGGCGTTCGACGCAATCGTGTGGAACTCGCACACGGGAATAATGGCTGAATCCTGCCACAAAGCGTGGGGCAGCGATGCACTCAACGCAGTTCCGGCCTTTCGGCTTCCGCCGGGCATGCCCTTCGGCGTTGAAACTCCTGAATAATTTTGCAGACGCGCGTCGTATGTTCCACCGCGTCACGGCAAACGGCCAAGTGCGCAACCGCCGCGCGAATTTCGAACGGTTCCAGGGTGACAAGGCCTGTCAAAATGGCGACAATCGGATTAATCCGTGTCGACAAATCAGCGTCTTGGAACTCGCGTTGGGGAAATACCGTCCGTGATCGCGTTACGATCATCATTGTTGGCTGTCACCGCCGTCGCCGGCCTCGTCGTGCTGAGCCCGGTGCGCGCGCATGCGCAGTGGTGGCGCAGCACGCCGGTCGATTTCGAATCCTGCGCTGATACCGCCGAGAAGGCGAAGAACAAGGAAGACAAGACCGCAGCGCTCGCCGAATGCAACGCGAAATTCGCCGGCCGCCGCAAGCCCGGTGGCGGCTACACCTATTACGACTTCATGCAAGACCGGACCTTCGATATCGCGGGCCCCAATCCGACGTCGGAAGAACAGAAACATATCGACCATCAATACACGGCGTATCTGGAGAACCAGCGGCGCAACAGCATCGCCGCGGCCCTCATGGCCAAGCAAGCGCAGCAGCGGGAATCGCAACAGGGCGTGCAGCAGGTGGCGTTGCGCACCGAGGTCGAAAAAGTCCCGGTGCCGGTGGCGAGCCCGGTCAAGCAGGCCGCGCGCATCAAGGCTTCCAATTGCGCCAAGAACGCCTTCTCCTGCGAATGGCCGCGGTTGTCGCAAAGCATCGACGATTTGAAGAAGCTGTTCGGTCCAACGCCGAACAAGCCCAAGCGGAGCTAGCGCCCCACTGTCGCCCCGGCGCAGGTTTCTTCCGTCGTCCCGGCCTTGAGCCGGGACCCATAACCACCAGCGGTCATTATTTGCGAGATGGTCGTTGTCTTTCTTTTCCAACTACGCGGGACACGGAGTATAGGTC